>NZ_JBSXOP010000041.1:0-104270 GCF_056859535.1 Marinobacter sp. L-46 | reverse complement strand
CACCAAAACTCACATCGCCCATAGTGATGAAGGGGTTAAGTTCCTGGGCGTGGTGATACATAGCAAGTACACCCGCATACAGGGAAAGAAGGTGGTCAGGCTTAAGCAGAAGCTGAAATCACTGACGAAGCGAAACCGGGGCATCGGACTCGCGGCCATTATACGTGAGCTGAATCCGGTGTTGCGGGGCTTTGTCAGCTACTTCCGGGTGGCGAACTGCGCGCGGGTGTTAAAGCAGGTGATGGGTTGGCTAAGGCGGCGCCTGCGCTGCATCCAGCTCAAGCAGTGGAAAAAGCCGAGTCGGGTGCATCGGAGGCTGAAACAGCTGGGTTACCAACCCCCGTTCCGGCATATCAAGATGCAAAGCTGGCGCAATGCAGCATCTCCACTGGCCAGTCTGGCCCTGCCCAACACCTACCTGCACAATGACCTGCAGTTGATGGATCTTGCGAAGGTCAAAACCGGCATCACTGTCCCCGAGTTCGGGGTAAGTTAATGGCATGAGCCGTATACGTGGCCCGTATGTACGGTTCTGTGAGAGGGATGAGGCGGTAACGCCTCACCCTACTCGCTGTTGGAACTGAGAATCTCTATCGATAACCAAAAGCTTTCGTGAAGTTATTATTAATCAATTTCAGCTAATGATATTGGTGGCGTATGGTTGAGTTGTTCCAGAAAACCAGGGAGTTGCGCCATGTCAGTATTGAGAAATATGACCCTTGTAGGATGGGATGAGTCTCTTGGCATTCTTGCGCTGTATTGCTGCGAGTATGCCATCGCCCAGTAACGGGCAGAGGCTGATTTGGCAATAAGGAACGCGGTGGACCTCTTATAGTCAGTCACTATGCTGCCATTAGGAAAGATTCAAGCAGGCAACTGAGAGTGATCTATATTAAGTGATGCCCTGGTCAGAAAATACCAAATGTGCTAACGACGCGAAGAACAGGAGAGTGCTATGACAGCTAATACGTCTGGTGGTAAGTGCCCGGTAATGCACGGGGCAAACTCCACCGAAAACCGCGATGTAATGAATTGGTGGCCGGAAGCCCTCAACCTCGACATCCTGCACCAGCACGACCGCAAGACCAATCCCCTCGGTGAAGATTTCGACTACCGGGAAGAAGTCAAAAAACTCGATTTTGAAGCCGTCAAGAAAGACCTGCACGCCCTGATGACAGACAGCCAGGACTGGTGGCCGGCAGACTGGGGTCACTACGGTGGTCTGATGATTCGTATGTCGTGGCACGCCGCTGGTACCTACCGTATCCAGGACGGCCGTGGTGGCGGTGGTACGGGTAACCAGCGCTTTGCCCCGCTGAACTCATGGCCCGATAACGTCAGCCTCGACAAGGCCCGCCGTTTGCTGTGGCCGATCAAGAAAAAGTACGGCAATAAACTGAGCTGGGCAGACCTGATTATCCTGGCTGGTACGGTGGCCTATGAGTCTATGGGCCTGCCGTCTTACGGCTTCTCCTTCGGCCGTGAGGACATCTGGCACCCGGAAAAAGACATCTACTGGGGTAACGAGAAAGAGTGGCTGGCACCGTCTGACGAGCGCTACGGCGACGTCGATAAGCCAGACACCATGGAAAACCCGCTGGCGGCCGTTCAGATGGGCCTGATCTACGTGAACCCGGAAGGCGTGAACGGTAAGCCGGATCCGCTGAAAACCGCCGAGCAGGTGCGTGAAACCTTCGCCCGTATGGCGATGAACGACGAAGAAACCGCGGCACTGACAGCCGGTGGCCACACCGTTGGTAAAACCCATGGTAATGGCGATGCCTCTGCCCTTGGCGCCGAGCCGGAGTCCGCTGACGTAGAGGAACAAGGCCTGGGCTGGAGCAACCCGAACATGAAGGGTAAGGCGGCCAACGCCGTGACCTCTGGCCTTGAAGGTGCCTGGACGACGCATCCGACCAAGTTCGACATGGGCTTCTTCGAGATGTTGTTTGGCCACGAATGGGAGCTGAAGAAGAGCCCGGCCGGTGCCTGGCAGTGGGAGCCGGTTGATATCAAAGAGGAAGACAAGCCGGTGGATGCTTCGGACCCGTCCAAGCGTCACAACCCGATGATGACCGACGCCGACATGGCCATGAAGATGGATCCGAAGTACCGCGCCATCTGCGAGAAGTTCATGGCAGATCCGGAATACTTCAAGGATTGCTTCGCCCGTGCCTGGTTCAAGCTGACTCACCGGGATCTGGGCCCGAAGAGCCGTTATATCGGCCCGGAAGCGCCGGCAGAAGACCTGATCTGGCAGGATCCGGTACCGGCAGGAAGCATCGACTACTGTGAAGAGGTGGTCAAAGAGAAGATTGCAGACAGCGGACTGAGCATCAGCGAGATGGTCAGCACTGCCTGGGACAGCGCCCGTACTTTCCGTGGCTCTGACATGCGCGGCGGTGCCAACGGTGCCCGCATTCGCCTGGCCCCGCAGAAAGATTGGGAAGGCAACGAGCCGGCCCGTCTGAGCAAGGTACTTAAGGTGTACGAGCAGATCTCTGCCGAAACCGGTGCCAGCGTGGCCGATGTGATCGTACTGGCTGGTAGCGTGGGTATCGAGAAGGCTGCAAAAGCTGCCGGTTATGATGTACGCGTACCCTTCCTGAAGGGCCGGGGCGACGCAACCGACGAGATGACCGATGCACCGTCTTTCGAGTATCTGGAGCCGGTAGCCGACGGCTTCCGTAACTGGCAGAAGAAAGACTACGTCGTGAAGCCGGAAGAGTTGCTGCTCGACCGCGCCCAACTGATGGGGCTGACGGCACCGGAAATGACCGTTCTGATCGGCGGCATGCGGGTGCTCGGCACCAACCACGGTGGCACCAAGCACGGTGTGTTCACAGACCGTGAAGGCCAGCTCACGAACGACTTCTTCGTGAACCTGACCGACATGGCCTACAGCTGGAAGCCGGTGGGTAACGGAACCTACGAGATCCGTGACCGCAAGACCGACCAGGCCAAGTGGACCGCAAGCCGCGTAGACCTGGTGTTCGGCTCCAACTCCATCCTGCGTTCCTACGCAGAGGTGTACGCCCAGGACGATAACGGTGAGAAGTTCGTGAAGGACTTTATCGCTGCCTGGACCAAGGTCATGAACAACGACCGCTTCGACGTACAGGCATAATCTGCCGGTAACGTTGTAAAACCCGCCGGGCATCCTGTTTCGGGATGCCCGGCTACCTATTTCCCCCCGAATTCCTTACAATCCGCTCCGCCTGATTTTTGATCAGCCGCATTCTGATTCACTTCTCTCAGTTTCTGGAGCTTTCATGCGAATCATCCTTGCCCCGATGGAAGGGCTGGTCGACGCACCCATTCGTGAAACCCTGACCAAGGTCGGCGGGATTGACCGGTGCGTGACGGAATTTATTCGCGTGACCCACGGCATGCTGCCGCCCCGGATTTTCTACAAGTACGCCCCGGAACTTCACAACAACGCGCTGACGGAAGTGGGCACGCCAGTGGCCGTTCAACTACTGGGCTCCAACGCTGAAATGATGGGCCGTCATGGTGCCAAGGCCGCCGAGCTGGGAGCCGGGCAGGTGGACATCAACTTTGGCTGCCCGGCCAAGACCGTGAACAAGCACAAGGGCGGTTGCGTCCTGATGCGCGAGCCGGAGCTGATGTATGAAATCACCGCGGCCGTTCGCAAAGCGGTGCCTGCGGATATTCCGGTCACCGCCAAGATGCGCCTGGGCTATGACGACCGCTCTATGGGCGTGGCCTGTGGCCAGGCGCTGGAGGCGGCCGGTGCCTCCGAGATTGTTATTCACGCCCGCAGCAAGGTGGATGGTTACAAGCCGCCCGCTTACTGGGAAGAAATCGCCAGGGTACGCGAAGCGGTCAAAAGCCACGTAATCGCCAATGGCGAAATCTGGACCGTGGACGATTACTGGCGCTGCCGGAAAGTCTCCGGTTGCGACGATGTCATGATCGGCCGGGGCCTGATCGCCCGGCCGGACCTGGCGGCACAGATCAAAGCCTCCCAGAACGGTGAAACACTGGAACCCATGACCTGGGCCGAGGCCGTTGTTCTGGTGCGGGAATACGCTGCTGCCCTGCAAACCCGCCTGGAAGACAAATACGTGACCGGCCGCATCAAGCAATGGCTCAACTACCTGCGCCAGGGTTTTGCCGAAGCCGAAGCCCTGTGGCCCCAGGCCCGTAAAATCCGGAAAGTGGCGCCGATGCTGGCTTGCCTGGATCAGCCGGTAGACCTCTCGCAACGCAGCACTAACGCCGCCTAGCCCTCGTTCTCCATCATGGGCGTGTAATCACCGGAACGGGCCAGGCCATTGAGTCTCGCCCGTTTTTTCATGGCCGCCTGTGATGCCCCGGCGTTCTCCAGTCTTCCGGCCCAAGCTTTCTGGGCGGGCTCCTGCAGCGCCCGGCCGTAGGAGAAGCTCAGCTCCCACGGGTGGTAGCCCAGGCTGTTCAGAGCGTTGAGGTTTTCGGTGGATTCTTCAGGTGTCTGGCCTCCGGAGAGAAAAAATATCCCGGGGACGGCCGCTGGCACCACTCGCCGGAAAACGCTGAGCGTCGCTTCGGCAACCTGTTCAGGTGTGGCTTTGCCGGATTCCTTGCCCGGTGTCACCATGCTGGGCTTCAGCACCGTGCATTCCAGGTTCACCCGGTGCCGATGCAGGGCCTTGAACACTTCAAGCAACACATCCTCGCTCACCTCTGACGCCCGTTCGATGGTGTGGTTGCCGTCAATCAGTACCTCCGGCTCGACGATCGGCACAATACCCATGGACTGACACACGGCGGCATAGCGGGCCAGCACCTCGGCATTGGATTTGATGGCCTGGAACGAGGGCAGGCTATCCGAGATATGGAACACATCCCGCCACTTGGCAAACCGGGCACCCATAGATTTGTAATGCTCCAGCCTTGCAGCCAGGCCATCCAGCCCATAGGTAATCTCGTCCCCCGGGGCATTCACCAGCGGGCCTTTACCCTGATCAACCTTGATGCCGGGCACAATGCCCTGACTGGCAAGCAGATTGGGGATGGCGACGTCATCCAGGCTCAGTTGTTCCAGGGTTTCGTCGTACAGAATCACGCCGCTGATGTGCTCGCCAAGGCCGGGCGTGGAGAAAATAATGCTGCGGTATTCCCGCCGTGTGGCTTCCGTGGATTCCACGCCGACCGCCTTGAAGCGCTTGGCGATGGTAGGGGTGCTCTCGTCGGCAGCCAGTATGCCTTTGCCGGGCTGCACCAGGTCGGCAATGGTGGTAATAAGGTCGCCCTGAATGGTCATGGTACCTCCGTGGAAGGATGTGGTGATCAAACGTGCTTTTCAGTGTAGCCGGTAATTTGCGCGGTGGTATTTGATCTGGGCTAAGGCAGCATAAGGCCCCAGCTTCTAGACTTGAGAAAGAACAAAACAACAGGGACAAAAACAGGGACAAGGCGCCATGAAAACCGTTGTCAGTGTCAGCCAGGGCTCATCCGAGTACGACTACGAGCTTGAAACCCGTTTTCTGGGCCAGGACTTCCGGGTGATCAGGGTGGGGAGCGATGGTAACCTGGACCGTGCCGAGGCCGTTCTGGATTCGGTGCGTGAACAGGCAGATGCCATTGGTCTGAGTATGATCCACGACCATTACCAGGTAGGGCGGGAGCAGCTTCAACACCCGGATACCTCACGGCTGGAAGCCTGTGTGCCGGACAAGCCCGTCACCACCGGTGCTGGCCTGCGGGGTATTCTGCAGGAATGGGCGGTGCGCCATACCCAGACCGAACTGGGCCATTTCTTCGACAATGCCCGCGTTTTGTTCCTCAACGGCCAGGCCGGTTTCCGCATTGCCAAGGCGCTGTCGGAACATACAGACAACCTGCTGTTCGCTGATCCTTACCTGGATTTCGGCGTGCCACGTCTGCTGACTTCCCTGAGCCAGCTGGAAGCCTACGCCAAGCTCACCGCACCGGTGATGTTCAGCCCCAATGCCGTCAAGGTCATCGAGCGACTACACCGCACTCCTATTTACCGGATGGGGGAGAAACTGATCAGCGGTTCCCTGCATGAATCGGTCAGGGACTGCCATGTGATTGTCGGGGCGATGGGGGATCTGGAGGCCTTCACGGAGAAAGAGCTGGATGGCAAAACCGTGATCACCTCCCGGGTGAGCGAATCTGCCCTGGACTGGTTCCGTTCCCGGAAAGTCGCCATGGTGGTGGACTACAGCCCCTGGCTGGAAGGTCGGCCACTGGGGGTGAACGTTATGGAGGCGATGATCAGCGCAGCGTTGTCACGAACTCCGGAGCAGCTGGGTGCGGATGACTTTCTCGATGTGATCGAGCGGCTCGGGGTGGAACCCCGGATTCTGTACCCCAATGGCTACCGCCGTATAAACCGGTTCGCCTTTGTAATCCATCCGCTGTCGCAACAGTATCTGACCAAAACCCCGCCCCTGGACTGGGTCGCCAGCGTATCGCCGCCGGCGGTGATGAACCTGGTGGAAAAAGCCATCGCCTATACGCCGCCATTTGTGTACTCGAAGGTCTCCGGCATTCAGTCACCCACTGGTGATGAAGTGGAAGGCTGGCTGATTACCGTGGGCGGCACCCCGAAAGAAATCATGGCCCACGACCCGGAGTTTACCTACAGCCGCTTGCTGGCTGCGGCAAAGCTGGCCAGGAAACTGGGCGCCCAGATTATGGGCCTGGGCGCGTTTACCAAGGTAGTCGGAGATGCCGGGATTACGGTGGCCAAGCGGGCACCGCTGCCGATTACTACCGGCAACAGCTACAGCGCATCTGGCGCCCTTTGGGCCGCCCATGACGCGGCGCAACGTATTGGCAGGGTGAGTATTGGCAAAAGCGGCAAGATGGCTGGCAAGGCCATGGTTGTGGGCGCTACCGGAGCCATTGGTTCCGTGTGTGCCCGGTTGCTGGCCAAGGCCGTGGATGAAATCTATATGGTGGCTCCGGAAGCGGCCAAGCTGCTGGCCCTGAAGGAAAGCATCGAACTGGAAACCCCGGGCGCTATCGTGCACGTGGCAGCCACCACCGATCGCGATCTTCCGGATATGGATATGGTGGTAACGGCCACCTCCGGGGCCGGCAAGCGCATCCTGGATATCATGAAGGTAAAGCCTGGCTGCGTGATTACCGACGTGGCCCGGCCGCTGGATATTCCGGCAGAAGATGTGGCCCGGCGGCCGGATGTGTTAGTCATCGAATCCGGTGAAATCCAGCTTCCCGGGCCGGTAAAGATGAAAGACATCGGCCTGCCCAAAGGCATCGCCTATGCCTGCCTGGCCGAAACCATCGTACTGGCGCTGGAAGCCCGGTTCGAGAACTTCACCCTGGGCCGTAATATCGAATGGGAGAAGGTGCGGGAAATCTACAAACTCGGCCTGAAGCACGGCATGCAGCTGGCGGCAGTGTCCGGGGTTAACGGTGTGTTCACCGAGGAGGACTTCGAACGGGTACGGGCGCTTGCTGCAGAGGCCACAGAGCCCGCCTGATTAGGAAATTGGCCCGCAATAACCTGACGCCCCCGCAAAAGGGGGCGTAGTCTGTAGGAAAGTATTCGAGCCCACAGGTTCAGGAGAGTTTGCTATGAACGCGCCAGCGACACAAATCAAGAAGTCCGCAAGGGGCTACCGGAGTGCGACACCGCCGGGGCTGGTACCGGAAGTGCGCAGTCCGGGTTTCGAGTTTCCGGAGGATCTCCCAAAATACTGGTGGGATAACGACCCGGTAAAAACCTTGTTGCTGGGGGCGTTGTCTGCCAGCTTCCCGCCCGGAGAAAAATTCTTCATTGATTCGGTCCGTCACTACCAGGACCAGATTACGGACCCGGAGATGAAGAAGGCGATCCGGGCATTTATCGGCCAGGAGGCTCATCACTCGAAAGAGCACAAACTGATGAACGGCTTCCTGGAGGAGCGGGGCGTTGGTCTGGGCCGGCTCGAGCGTGAAGTGCAGTGGTTCATGAACAAGCTGCGCAGGAACTTCACTCCGGAGCGCCAGCTGGCCCATACCGTGGCGGTTGAGCACTTTACGGCCCTGATGGCAGAGGAGTTTCTGCTCAAGTTTGATGCGCTCGAGGAAATGGACCCGAGGATCGCGCCAGTCTGGGCCTGGCACGCTATTGAAGAGTCAGAGCACAAGGCGGTGGCCTTTGATGTTTATAAGAGTATCGGCGGCAGCGAGTTTATCCGGGTGACGGAAATGATGGTTGTGAGTGTGATCTTCCCGTTCTTCAGCACGCTGCACGTGATTCAGCTGATGAAGGAAGACGGCCAGCTGGGGAACCTGAAATCCTGGGCCGGGGCCTTTAATTATATGTGGGGCAAGCCGGGTGTGTTCCGCAAGTTGATACCGTCTTACCTGAAGTATTACAGCCCGAACTTCCACCCCTGGAACAACGACGCCCGGGATCTTGTGGAGAAGGCTAAGAAGCGCTGGCTGCCAGCGTCACTTCAAGGTTGAGCAGGGCCCGTTTACGCTCGATGCCCCAGCGGTAGCCCCCGAGGCTGCCGTCAGACCGGACAACCCGGTGGCAGGGTATTACCACCGCCAGTTTATTGGCTGCGCAGGCCGTAGCAACGGCGCGCGTGGCTTTCGGGCGGCCCAGCATCCGGGCAAGTTCGCTGTAACTGACGGTGGTGCCTGCCGGAATTCGCAGAAGGGCTTGCCAGACTTCTTTCTGGAAGACAGTGCCTTTTGGTGACAGGGGTATCGGTAGGCTGCCAGCGGGGGTGTCGACAAACTGCCGCACGGGCTCAAGGATGTCGGCGTTGCCGGCGGTTGCGGGCTTGAGAGCCTGGCCGGGGAAATGGGCGTGAAGCAGGGCGACAAGTTCTTCATCTGTGTCGCCCAGCTCGATGGCGCAGAGGCCTTCTTCAGACCAGCTGGCCAGCAGCTGGCCCTGTGAGCATGGGGTGATGCCATAGTGCATCACCGCATTATCCTTCCAGTGCTTTGCGCATGTTATAGCGCAGGAACTGGGCCCCACGAACCGTGCCCCGCTGCTCGTCGACCACTTCAAAGCCGTGCCGCTCAAAGAACGGCCGTGCGACCACGCTGGATTCGGTTTTCAGCTCTTTCACACCCATGCCGATCAGTTGCTTTTCCGCCTCATGGTAGAGGGTGGAGGCAATGCCCCGGCGGGCAAAGTTGGGCGCGGTGAACACCAGGTCAATGGTGCCGTCCTTGTCGTAGGAAATGAACCCAGCCAGGTCGTCGCCTTCCTCGGCGACCAGGGTTTCCAGCGAGTCCAGCCGAGCGCGCCAGACATCCAGGTGAGGCGTACGGGAGGCCCAGGCATAGCGCTGGGTTTCATCATAGGCCCCAGCGGTCAGCTCATGTACGGAATCCGTAAACAGCCGAACCACCGGGCTCAGATCCTGAATCTGGTACTTGCGAATCGTGATAGACGTGATTGTGTTCATGTCAGCTCAGTGTGCACCTGTGTTGGATAGCAGGTTAAAACCGTTATTCCACTATACCCGCAGCATACCCCGTACAGCAGGAAAATCCAGCATTCATACCCACTCAAATTGCTTGACCCCATTCCCGGCACCCTTTAACATTCATTTAAAATGAATGTTAAGAAACCTTGATAGAGGAATACCTGATGGCATTGTCATTTCTGAACATTTTCAAGAAAGAAGAGAAAGAAACTGAAACCGCAAAGGTTGAAGGGTTTGACCCGAAAGCCAACGCGGAAGAGAAGAAGGAAGAAACCAGCAAAGGCGGCCATGGCGGTGGCACCTGCTGTGGTTCCTGTTCCTGAGACGCCTGGCGTTTATCTGTAATTGCCTGTAAAAAAGCCCGGTTGCTTGCGCAACCGGGCTTTTTTCAATTCGTCAGCTGATTACTTCAGCCGCACTTGCTGTCGCCGCAGGACAGGCAGGTAGCACAGCCATCCATCACGATCACAGCCTTGGTGTTGCACTTGCCGCACATAGTGGCGTTGGCAGGGTAGTCGCTGCCAGTGTCGTCGTTGGTGGCCTTGTCCTGACTGGCTTCAAACTCCGCACGCTTCTCGGCGAGGATGCGCTTGGTGGTTTCGCTCAGCTCGTCACTTTCCAGAAGGCCGATGGCTTTCAGGTGTTTCTCGATCACGGCTCCGATTTCGGCCACCAGTGATGGCATGAACACGCCGCCCTTCTTGAAGTAACCACCGTTCGGGTCATACACGCTGCGCAGCTCTTCCACCAGGAAGGTTACGTCGCCACCTTTGCGGAATACCGCCGAGATAACGCGGGTGAGGGCGATAACCCACTGGAAATGCTCCATCGACTTGGAGTTGATGAACACCTCATAGGGCTGGCGGCTCTCGTGGTCAGTGCCTTCGTTGAGCAGGATGTCATTGATTGTGATGTACATCGCGTGCTCGGCCACGGGCGGCTTAATCTTGTAGGTGGTGCCCAACAGGAAATCCGGCCGCTCGATGTACTCATTCATCTCAACCGGCTTGGTTTCAGCCTGTACCGGTGCCTGGTGTTCGTTCGGGGTTTCCGCATCGGCTTTCTTGACCCGGTAGCCGACGATTTTGTTGCTGATTTTGACTGTCATTTTGCTGTTCCTGTCTGTCGGTTTCCGGACTCAGTATTTTCCGTAGGTGCCTTCTTTGAGGGCGTCGAAAAGGTTGGCGGCGGTATGGACTTCGCCGTCGTACTCTACCTGTTCGTTGCCCTTCAGGGTGACTTTGCTGCCATCGTCCAGGGTGAACTCATACAGGGTATTCTCAAGGTCTTTTTCTTTAACCAGTACACCCTGGAACGCCTCCGGGTTGAAGCGGAAAGTGGTGCAACCCTTAAGGCCCATGTCGTAGGCGTACAGGTAGATGCCCTTGAAGTCCTGGTACTTGAAGTCCTGCGGTACGTTGGCGGTCTTGGAAATGGAGGAATCAACCCACTTCTGGGCGGCCGCCTGAATGTCTACGTGCTGCTTCGGTGATACATCATCGGATGTGGTGAAGTAGCCGGGCAGCTTCTTGTCGTCGTCATCGGAGAACGGCATGGCGCCCGGGTTGACCAGGTGGCGGTAGGCCAGCAGTTCGAAGCTGAACACGTCCACTTTCTCTTTGGTTTTCCGGCCTTCACGGATGATGTTCCGGGCATAGTGGTGCGAGAAGCTCGGCTCAATACCGTTACTGGCGTTGTTGGCCAGGGACAGGCTGATGGTGCCGGTCGGAGCAATGGAGGTGTGGTGGGTAAAACGGCCACCTTTCTCGGCCAGTTGCTTGACCAGCTCAGGCTCTACGTGGCCGATCTGCTGCATGTAGCGGCTGTACTTCGCGTGCAGCAGCTTGCCCTTGAGGATGTCGCCCACCTTATAGCCGTCTTTGGCCAGCTCGGGGCACTTGCTCATCATCTTCGGAGTCACTTCGAACTCGTCTTCCATGATCGGAGCCGGGCCTTTCTCTTCGGCCAGGGCCAGGGACTGGCGCCAGCCTTCAACGGCCATCTCCCGAACCACTTCTTCGGTGAACTCCACGGATTCATCTGAACCGTAAGGCATGCGCAGCATAGCCAGGGTAGAGCCGAGGCCCAGAATGCCCATGCCATGACGACGCTTGTAGGTAATCTCGTGGCGCTGTTCAGCCAGCGGCAGGCCGTTGATTTCCACTACGTTATCGAGCATACGGGTGAAGGTGCCAACGACCTTGCGGTATTTCTCGTAGTTGAAGCTGGCCTTGTCGGTGAGCGGGTAGTCCACGAACTTGGTCAGGTTGACCGAACCCAGCAGGCAGCTGCCATAAGGGGGCAGGGGCTGCTCGCCACAGGGGTTGGTGGCACGGATGTCTTCGCAGAACCAGTTGTTGTTCATCTGGTTGACCTTGTCAATCAGGATGAAGCCCGGCTCGGCGTAGTCGTAGGTGCTGGTCATGATGGTGTCCCAGATGAACTGGGCTTTCACCGTCTTGTAGATGCGGCAGGCGACCTTGCCTTCATCGTTAATAACGTAGCTGTCCTGAACCGGGAAGTCGCGGTACAGGAACTTGCTGATGTCTGTCAGGTCCAGGCCCTCTTCTTCCACTTCCTTTTTGGTGACCGGGAAGGAAAGGTGCCAGTCGTCGCCGTTACGCACGGCTTCGATGAAATCTTCGGTGATCAGCAGAGACAGGTTGAACTGGCGCAGGCGGCCATCTTCACGCTTGGCCTGGATGAACTCGATGACGTCCGGGTGGTGAACATCAAAGGTGGCCATCTGTGCACCGCGGCGGCCACCGGCAGACGACACGGTGAAGCACATGCGGTCGAAGATATCCATGAATGACAGCGGGCCGGAAGTAGTGGCGCCGGCGCCGGCCACATAGGCACCACGGGGGCGCAGGGTGGAGAATTCATAGCCGATGCCGCAGCCGGCCTTGAGGGTAAGGCCTGCTTCGTGGTTTTTCTCCAGAATGTCATTCATGGAGTCGTGGATGCTGCCGGACACGGTGCAGTTGATGGTCGAGGTCGCCGGCTTGTGAGCCTCGGCTCCGGCATTGGAGGTGATACGGCCCGCCGGAATGGCGCCGTTCTGCAGGGCCCACAGGAATTCTTTCATGTACTTGTCGCGTACATTCTTTTTCTCGACTTCGGCAAGGGCGCGGGCAACCCGTTCGTAGGTTGCGTTGATGTCCTTGTCGACCGGCTCGCCAGTCTTGGTTTTCAGCTGGTACTTGCTGCTCCAGATGTCGAGCGAAGCTTCCTGCATCGGAATCGTTGTGATTACTGCCTGTGCCTTAGCGTTCATTGCCACCCTCGGTTTCCAGTCTGTCTTTGGCTTTAACCCTATATATGGGCTTATTTTGAATGGAGTATAACAGGATATAGTGTTCTGTGAATAAGGTACGAACTATTGCCGGAGCGATGCCCCGCAAAGAAATTCAATGGAAAAAGGCTTGAAACTCCGCAACCCCGCATGAAACCTGCGTTTGCGGAGATCACTAGATGTAGTGGTTAAAAGGTGATCCTTGCCACAATTAACAAAACAAAAAAGCGGGGCCAGGCCCCGCTTTTCAGGTCAGGCTCTGGTTCGAATCAGCCGAGTAACAGGCTGTCGTCGTCTACCTGAAGCCCGCGCTGTTTCTCGAACAGTCCCAGAAGGTCTTTCACCTCCAGGCCTTCCCGATCCTTACCGGCAATGTCGAACACCACCTGGCCCTGATGCAACATCACTGTGCGACTGCCGACTTCCAGTGCCTGTTTCATGCTGTGGGTGACCATCAGTGCGGTCAGCTTCTGCTCTTCGATGATCTGTTCGGTGAGATCCAGCACAAAGGCCGCGGTTTTGGGGTCCAGCGCCGCGGTATGTTCGTCCAGCAGCAGGATGCTGGACGGGGTCAGGCTTGCCATCAGCAGGCTCACAGCCTGGCGTTGGCCGCCGGAAAGCAGGCCCATCGTGTCACCAAGGCGGCTTTCCAGGCCCAGATTCAGGGAAGACAGGCTCTCCCGGAACTGGCCCAGATACTGTCTCTTTACCGCAGAAGTGAGGCCACGACGCTGGCCGCGCTTGATGGCCAGAGCCAGGTTTTCTTCGATGGACAGGTTTTCACAGGTGCCCGCCAGGGGATCCTGGAAAACCCGGGCCACCCGCGCAGCGCGTTTGTAGGTCGGCAGCCGGGTTACGTCCTGGTTGTCCACGATAATCTGGCCGCTGTCGACCATCACCTCGCCGGCCAGGGCGTTCAGGAAGGTGGACTTGCCGGCACCGTTACTGCCGATAACCGTGACAAATTCACCCTGGTTTACAGTCAGGCTCATGCCCCGCAAGGCCGGGTTCTCCAGGGGAGTACCCTTACCAAAGGTGAGCCTCAGATCGGTTGCGCTGATCATAGTGCCTCCTCAGGCTTTCTTGCGGGTGAAGCGGTTGGCGATATTGGTGCGCACGCCCGGCAGAACAATGGCCAGGGTTACCAGCACTGCGGTGATCAGGTTCAGGTCCTGTGCCTGCAATCCCAGAATGTCGGCATTCAGGGCAAAGGCGATCGCGAGGCGGTAGATGATGGCACCAATCACGCAGGCCAGCAGGGCCCGGATAACCGTAGACGGTGTGATAACCGCTTCGCCGCCAATCAGCGAGGCCAGGCCGATAACGATCACACCAACGCCCATGGTCACATCTGCCGCGCCCTGGCTCTGGGCGAACAGGGCGCCGGCCAGGCCAACCAGGCCGTTAGAGAGAGCAACGCCGAGAATGATCATGCCGCCAGTCGCGATGCCCTGGGCGCGAGCCATTCGGGCGTTGGCGCCGGTGGCGCGCATGGCCAGGCCGGTTTCGGATTTCATGAAACGCCAGAGCAGGATCAGTGACACAAAAACCACGATCACGAACAGCAGTACCGGAACCTGGTGGTAATCCAGCCCCAGATCGTACCAGGGGGTCAGCACGGTTTCTTCGGTAAGCAGCGCAATATTGGGCCGCCCCATGATGCGCAGGTTCACCGAATAAAGCGCAATCATGGTCAGGATGGAGGCCAGCAGGTTAAGAATGTTCAGTTTAACGTTCAGGATGGCAGTCACCGCACCGGCGGCCATGCCTGCCAGGACGGCACAGCCTGTGGCCAGCCAGGGGTTCCAGCCTTCCAGCAGCAGTACGGCCGCTACAGCAGCGCCAAGGGGAAAGCTGCCGTCTACCGTCAGGTCGGGAAAGTCCAGAACGCGGAAAGAGAGATAGATACCAAAAGCAACCAGGCCATAAATGAGGCCGGTTTCGAGTGCGCCGTAAAAAGCAATTTCGCTGAGCATGGGTATGGATTCACCGTGAAAGAAAACGGGCGGGCCCTTTTGGGGTCCGCCCGTGTTGGTCAGGCGTTACTTGTCGTTCTTGACGACTTTTACTGCTTCCTGGATGAGGTCTTCAGACAGGGTAATGCCCATGCGCTCACCAGCTTCAGGATTCACATACAGGTCCAGCTCTTCCATGATTTCCACCGGCATGTCTGCGGTGGTGGCACCTTCAAGTACGCGGGCTACCATGGCGCCGGTCTGGCGGCCGTGGTTGTAGTAGTTGAAGCCCAGGGCTGCAACCGCGCCACGCTCTACGCTAGCGGTATCAGCGGCAAAGACCGGGATCTTGGCGCGCTCGCCCACGGAAATAACCGCTTCAGCTGCACTGATAACGGTGTTGTCGGTGGTCAGGTAGATGGCATCGGCCTTGCCAACCAGGGAGCGGGCAGCGCCCAGTACTTCGGAAGTCTTGGTGGCGGCACCTTTAACCAGCTCCAGTCCACGGGCACTCAGGCGCTCTTCCAGCAGTTCCACCAGGGCAGCAGCGTTGGCTTCGCCCGGGTTGTATACGGTACCGATACGCTTGGCATCCGGCATTACACGCTGGAGCATATCCAGGTGTTTTTCGATCGGCAGCATGTCGCTTACGCCGGTGATGTTAGCGCCAGGTGCTTCCCAGCTCTTAACCAGCTTGGCTGCAACCGGGTCGGTTACGGCAGAGAAGACAACAGGAATCTCCCGGGCGGCTGCGGCAACTGTCTGGGCAGACGGTGTGGCAATGGCCACGATGACGTCAGGGCTTTCACCCACAAACTTGCGTGCGATCTGGGATGCGATAGCCGAGTTGCCCTGGGCACTTTCGTGCATAAGGCGCAGGTTTTCGCCTTCACGGTAACCACGTTCGGCCAGCTCGTCCACCACGCCCTGATGGACGGCATCCAGTGCCGGGTGTTCAACAATCTGGGTGATGGCAACTACACGAGTGTCTTCTGCCTGAACCAGGCTTGCAGCGGCGAGCAGCGACGCGCCGATCAGCGTACGCAGAGTTTTCTTGGCCATATGCCGATCTCCGGGTCTTTTGCAGGTTTCCCCTTGGAACGGGGTGGAAAATTTTCAAAGTTCGCAAGTTTACCACAGGGTTGCGGGGTTCGGGGTAGCGATTGCGATGAACTTTATCGGTTGTTTTTCCTCAATGTATTGAACTGCAGATAATTTTGCATTCATCACGTTTTGACGAGTGAAGGTGTGTTCAAATAGGCTACTAAAGTCGTAATGGCTATTCAGGCCACGGATAACACTAAAAACGCAACTCTGAAAACTATAAAGACAAAGCAGGAAGGTCCATGGACACAGCAAAGAAACTTCCCCTGGAAATGGTTTACCACCGGGAGGCCACAATGGCGGACTCCCTTTATATGACCCAGCCCATCGGCGATGGCAAGGTGGTGCAATACACCTGGGGCCGGGCGGTAGACGAAGCCCGCCGGATGGCATCGTACCTGAAGTCTCTTAACCTGCCGGAAAAAAGCCGTATCGGCCTGATTTCCAAGAACTGTGCCCAATGGGTGATGACCGACTGGGCAATCTGGATGGCCGGCCATATCTCCGTGCCACTGTATCCCACCCTGAATGCCGATACCGTCAACTACATCCTCGACCATGCCGGGTGTGAAGTCCTGTTTGTAGGCAAGCTGGACGACTGGGACATGATGAAGCCCGGCGTGCCGGATTCCGTGCGCTGCATTTCCTACCCCCTCAGCCCGCCCAATGATTTTGAAACCTGGGACGATATCGTTGCCAAGTATCCGCCGCTGGAGGGCAAGACCGAGCGTGAGCCCGAAGAGCTGGCCACCATTGTTTACACTTCCGGCAGTACCGGCCGGCCAAAAGGTGTGATGCTGAGCTTCAATAACATGGCCTTTGCTGCCGCCGGTGGCATCGAAACCCTGGGCGTGGGCCCGGGTGAGCGGATGTTGTCTTACCTGCCGCTTGCCCACGTGTTCGAGCGGACCTTTGTGGAGCTTGGCTCACTGTACGCCGGGTTCGAGCTGTATTTTGCCGAGTCACTGGATACCTTTGTCCAGGACCTGCAGCGTGCACAGCCGACCCTGTTCCTGTCTGTACCCCGCCTGTGGGTGAAGTTCCAGCATGGCGTGCTGCAGAAGGTGCCGAAGCAGAAGCTCGAGCGTTTGCTGAAGATCCCCGTGGTCAGCAAGCTGATCAAGAAAAAAGTGCTCAAGGGGCTGGGACTCGACAAGGTCAAGCTGGCAGGCTCCGGTTCTGCGCCGCTGTCCAACGATGTGCTCGACTGGTACCGCAACTTCGGGCTGGAGCTGCTGGAAGGCTACGGCATGTCCGAGAACTTTGCCTACTCCCACATGAACAAGCCCGGCCGTACCCGGACCGGTTATGTTGGCGAGGCGCTGCCCGGCGTTGAAGTTAGAATCAGCGAGCAGGGCGAGGTGCTGGTGAAGAGCCCGGCCACCATGATGGGCTATTACAAGGACGAGGAGAAAACCCGGGAAACCTTCACCGAGGACGGCTTCCTGAAAACCGGTGACAAGGGCGAAATCGACGAAATGGGTCGTCTCAAGCTGACCGGCCGCATCAAGGAGATCTTCAAAACCAGCAAAGGCAAGTACATTGCCCCGGCACCGATCGAGAACCGCCTGATGGCTCACGATGCCATTGAGATGGTGTGCGTTTCTGGTGCCAACCAGACCCAGCCCCATGCGCTGGTGCTGCTGGGCGAGGAAATCCGTCCTCAGATGGCCGACGCCGGTTTCCGGAAGGAAATCGAGGAAAGCTTCAAGAAGCTGATTGCCGACGTGAACAAGACGGTGGATCCCCACGAGCAGCTGGCGTTCATCACGGTTGTCAGCGATGAATGGTCCATCGAGAACAGCTTCCTGACACCCACGCTGAAGCTCAAGCGTAACGTGGTGGAGGATGCCTACCAGGCGAAGGTGGATAACTGGTATGCCCAGAAGCAGCCGGTGATCTGGCAGTAACGGCTGCAGGATTGATGGTGAACGACAAAGGCCCGGCATATTGCCGGGCCTTTGTTTTTTGCGCCAGTTGAAAGCGGGCTCTAAGCCATGGAGCGGGAATTGGAGATGGAGCGGTTCATCAGAATAATCGGGATGATACCGGCCAGCACAATGATCAGCGCGGGCAGTGCGCTATGGTACAGCTGCTCGTCAGACGCAAACTGATACACGTAGGTGGCCAGGGTCTCATAGTTGAAAGGCCGCAGTATCAGCGTTGCCGGCAGCTCCTTCATGCAGTCCACGAAGACCACCAGTGCCGCCGTAATCAGTGTACCCCTGAGCATCGGCAGGTGGACTTTCACAAGGGTTTTGCCGGGGCTGTGGCCCAGTGAACGGGACGCCATATCCATGCTTGGGGTTACTTTCTGCAGGGCGCTTTCCACGCTGCCGGCTGATACTGCCAGAAAGCGGACGGTGTAGGCGAAGATCAGGGCAAAGGCACTGCCGCTGAGCAGCAGGCCGGTACTGACTCCCAGGTAATCCCGCATCAGGGAATCCAGCCAGTTATCAAACCCGGCCAGGGGGACGATCACACCGACTGCCAATACGGCACCGGGCATGGCATACCCCAATGAGGACAGGCGCATCAGCACCTGCATGCCACGGGTGTTGTGCAGCCGGCGGCTGTAGGCCAGGGTTACCCCGATTACCAGCGTGGTCAGGGCGGCCGAGCCGGACAGGAACAGGCTGTTCATGGTGTTGCGCAGGAAGTCGGGGTTCCAGCTTACATCGAAATATTCCCAGGCGTAGTAGCCGAGCGTTGCACCGGGAATGACAAAGCCCAGCACCAGTGGCACGGCACATACCACCACGCAAATCATCTGGCGCGGGAAAGACATGGTGAACCGGTGCAGCGGCTCACGGTTGTCCCGGGCGGCAAACTGTTGCTGCCGGCGGCGGGAATAGCGTTCCAGCGTTACCAGCAGTACCACGAACATCAGCATGGTGGTGGCAATCTGCGCGGCTCCCCCCAGATTGCCCAGGTTCATCCAGGTATCGAACAGGCCTGCGGTGAGCGTTTGTACCGCAAAGAAGTCCACGGTGCCGAAGTCGTTCAGGGTTTCCATCAACACCAGCGACAAGCCTACGGCGATGGCCGGGCGCGCAATGGGCAACACTACCTTGAAGAAGGTGCTCAGGGCAGAATGGCCAAGGCTGCGGCTGACCGCAAACAGCGATGGGGACTGTTCAAGAAACGCTGCGCGGCCGAGCAGGTACACGTAGGGGTACAGCACCAGCCCGATCATGATGGTCGCGCCGCCCAGGCTGCGTATTTCCGGAAACCAGTAGTCGGCGGCGCTTTGCCAGCCAAACCAGTCCCGCAGGGCAATCTGAACCGGGCCCGCGTAATCCAGCAGGCTGGTATACACATAGGCGATCACGTAGGCGGGCACCGCAAAGGGCAGCATCAGCGCCCATTCGAAAAATTTACGGCCGGGAAATTCGCACATGGTGACCGCCCAGGCCGTTGCCAGCCCGATGGCCAGTGTAATTACGCCCACACCGATCATCAGCTTGATGGTAGTCACCAGGTAGCGGGGCAGTGTGGTTTCCAGGAGGTGCGGCCAGATGTTCTCTTCCGGGAACAGGGCCAGGACAATCACCGACAGAACGGGTAAGGCTACGATGGCAGTGGTGACCAGTGCGCTGATCATCCATCGTTTGGAGGTTCGTTTGGCCAGCAATGGTTGCGATAGACCCGGGTTGGCGCTGGTAACGACCTCTGTCATGAGTGATCCGTTCTGATAGTGGTGATGAGAAGTGTTCCGATTTTAGATACTGAGCATGCTCCCTGCAATGATGCGGGTCATTTCCTTTTGTCCTGCTAAAAGAAAAGGTGCCCCGGAACCCTCCGGAGCACCTTTCGAGTCAGCTATAAAAGCTATCGATCAGTTACTGATGGATCAGCCGTCGTAATCCACGGTGTCGACCAGTTTTACTGCAGCGTTCCGGTTGTTGGCAATCTCCTGGAGAGACAGGCCATCAGGGTTGATCTCACCCCATTCAGCCACCAGTCCGGTGGGCTTCACCTCCGGGTTAGCCGGGTACTCGGTGTTTGCCTCGGCGTAGATACGCTGGGCGCTCGGCGATGACAGGAACTCCATCAGTTTGATGGCGTTGTCCTTGTTGGGAGCGCTCTTGGTCAGGGAGATACCGCTGATATTAACGTGGGTGCCGCGGCCTTCAGCGTTCGGGAATACCAGGTTCACCTGTTCGGCAATCGGGCGCTGGTTTTCATCCATCAGCATGTTGCCATAGTAGTAGCTGTTACCAATGGCTACGTCACATACGCCTTCGGCGATGGCTTTTATCTGGTCGCGGTCGCCACCTTGCGGTTTGCGGGCCAGGTTCTCTTTAACGCCTTCCAGCCATTCCCGGGTGGCTTCCTCTCCATGGTGGGCAATCATCGAAGAAATCAGGGCGATGTTGTACGGGTGCTTGCCACTGCGGGTACAGATGCGGCCTTCCCACTTGTCATCGGCCAGGTCTTCATAGCTGGCGATTTCACCGGCTTCCACGCGCTCTTTGGAGGTGAAAATCAGGCGACCACGGGTAGTCAGTGCATACCACTTGCCTTCCGGGTGGCGCAGGTTTTTCGGAATGTTCTTGTTCAGCGTGTCTGACTCAACACCGGCAACCAGGTCTTTCTCGACCAGCTCGTTAATGCGGGAGATATCGACCGTCATTACGATATCTGCCGGGCTGTTTCGGCCTTCACGCTCCAGGCGCTCTGCAAGGCCCTGCTTGGCGAAAACCACGTTGGTTTTGACGCCGGTTTCGTCAGTAAAGGCATTCAACAGAGGTTCAAGCAGGTAAGCCTGGCGGTAAGAATAGATATTCACTTCGCCGTCTGCAGAAGCGGTCAGGGGCAGGGCCGTCAGGGCGATGGCAGCGGTAGCGGCAAGTTTCATTCGCATAGTTTCGTTCCTTTGGACTTTGAGCCTGTATGGGGATGAATCTTACAAGCAACTATAAACGGCAACCATTCTCATTACTATCAGCATCGGAGTCAATAACCCTTTTGGAATAATTTGGTGCCGCAGAATGATGAGTAGTACGTAGATAAAAAAGGCAGGCCGTTGATAATGGAGTCAGTCAAGCAAGGAAGGTTTTTACTGATGAAATGCCCGTCGATCGCCCGAAGTGTTGTGATTTTTGGACTGCCACTCCTGCCCCTGCTCGGTTTGTCGGGGTGTGCCAGTTATTACACTCACTACGCCATGTTTCCAGCGGAGAATTCGGCCGGCGAAAGCCGCCAGGTAAGGGTGCACTGGGATAGCGCCGACTATCCTGACTGGTGGTTGCTGTCTGACAAGTCCACCACCATGAAGGTGGAAACGGAGTGCAGCGAGCGGGTCTGGCGGCTGGCTGATGACAGTCATGACCAGGCAGGGGAGTGCGGAGATGGCATCCGGGCCTGTGCAGATCCGGCCCGGGACACTGTGGCGGGTTCAGGCCAGCCGGCATCCGGCACCACCGCGTGTATGACAGTTTCATCCCCGGACGGAGCCGGGCGCATTGCGGAGCTGGGCGGCCAGTTTTCTTTGCAGGTTTCCTGCGAGCCTGCGCAGCGGCAAATAGTACGGGGTGACGAAGAAGTTAACGTCGATTACATCCGCTCCTCAGCGGTGGCTTATACCGTGTTCGCCAGGCGGGTACCCAGAGGCTCTTTGAGTGCGCGCTTGCCGGCCTTTGATGAATCGCTGTGTAAGGAGGAGTGATCAGCCAGGTGTAACCTGTGATGGCTGTCCCGCTGATACAGTTTGTTGCACAAAGATAAACTGCGTTACCTGAGGGCGATTTACAGTGACGGTTGGCTACTAAATTAAAGTGACGTTTATTTGTGCAAGTGACAAACTGTAAAATAGTGTCAAAAGCTTGAGCCGAGGTGCGTGGTGGGCGTAAGTCAGAGAAAAATAATGGTCCATGACCTCGAGATCGGCATGTTTGTGTCGGATCTCGATCGTCCATGGCACCAGACGCCATTCCCCATTCAGGGGTTCTACATTCGTTCCCAGAGTGATATCCGGACCCTGCATTCCCATTGCAAGTGGGTCAAGGTAGACGTTGCCGAAGCGCGGCAGAAGGTTGACCAGGAAGAGGGCAATGTCCGTCTGTTCAGCCAGCGGGCTTCCGGGCGGGGTAATGGCCGGAACGAGCTGAAACTGCCGCCACTGAGTATCCGCGAGCCGGTCAGCCACCAGGTTACGGTACCTCTGCGTAAAGAAATAAAGGCTTCGCGGGAACTTCTCGACGATGGCGAGGCGGCTCTTCAGAAGGTTTTTAATGCTATTCGCTCCGCCAAGGCCCCTGATTTGCGGCCGGTAGCCAATCTCACCCGCAAGATGGTCGCCAGTGTCGTTCGTCAGCCCAGTGCTCTGCTGTGGCTCAGCCGCACTCGCCACTATGATGATTTTCTTTACCAGCACGCCCTGAATACAGCGGTGTGGGCGTTGGTTTGTGGCCGTCAACTGGGCTTGAATGAAGGTTTGCTCAACCACCTGGCGATGGGCTGCCTGTTGTCCCAGGTAGGCAAGACTGCGCTGCCCAAAGACCTGGTTGAGCGTGAGCAACAGCTTTCCGCGGAAGAGTACGCGCAATACCGCAGTTATATCGAACGTGGTGCGGCGCTTTTGGAAAACTCGGGGCTGTCCCGGGCGGTGATGACGGTGGTTCAGAACCATCGAGAGCGCCATAACGGTTCCGGTTTCCCTCAAGGGCTGAAAGGCGACAGAATTCCGTTGCTGGCCAAGGTCGCCGGTATTGCCGAGTTTTTCGAATCGCTGATTACGCCCCGCGAAACCCGCGATTCACTGACGCCGGCGAAAGCGGTGTCGATGCTTTACGAAATGCGTAACATCGAGTTTCAGGATGACCTGGTCGAGGCCTTCATCAAGGCAATCGGGGTTTACCCCACCGGCAGCCTGGTGGAGTTGTCAGACGGGCAGCGGGGCATTGTGATTTCCCATTCGCCGGAACGGCGGCTGTGGCCCAGTGTCATGGTGATGCAGGATGCCGGTCGCCAGTCCCGTAAAACGGCAAAGATTATCGACCTGGCCAGCTATAACGAATCGAAATCCGGAGAGGCAATGCTTTCTGTCAGGGAGTGTCTGCCCCATGGTACGGAAGGGCTGGACCCGGCCGGCTATGATGTGACCGGAGCCGAGTCCCGCTGGTCGCTGGGCAAGCTGCTCAGTCGATAATTACCCGGATATCCTTGGTAATCCACCGGTAGGTGTCTTCGGGCCTGAAGTTGATCCGGATGTCGGATTCACCACCGGTGTCGCCCGCCACATAGTACTCTACTTCCGCCGTCTGCCAGCTCCAGGAGTGCACCGCGATATCATTCGGGCGGGCGCTGACTGCCTCGATTTCGGCTAACGCCGCCTCACCACCGATTTTTCGTACTTCAATGGTTTTGATGCCAGTGTCGCTGGCGGGATGGCGGGCAAGGTAGTCTTTCAGGAAGTAACGGCGGCCATAATGGTTGGAAATGCTCGCCAGCTCCCGCTCAAGGTAGTTTTCAGCCTGCTCACTGTCGACATCTTCCAGGGTTCTGACAGCTTCGCGGATTCGGTCGGCCAGGGATTGCAGGTCTTCTTTATAAACGGTGTTCGGGTCCAGGTCCTCGTCGTTTTCAGGGCGAGACGGTGCTGCCTCAATTTTCCGCTGGCTGGGCGGCTCGCCACAGAGGCGGTCATCCTCAGGGTAGAAGCAGATACTTTGCAGAATGCGGTTCGCTGGCGAATCTGCCGCGGAAAAATCCTGGGCGCTCACTTTGAAATCGAGGGTGTCAGGGATATCCGGATCGTTAATCGCTTCGTTAATCGCTGCATTCAGCTGCTCGATCACTCTCGGGCGAATGTCGATGCCTTCGCCTTCGCTCACGTTGCCGGACCAGTCCAGCGCCAGCAGGAACCGTGTGCGGTTTTGCAGCTCGGTGTTGTTCGGGATCAATCTGGCTTCCACCGGCCGGTGATCTTTCAGGCCGCGATCGTTCACGCTGGCGGTTTTCAGGGCTTCCCGCAGTTCCGGCTGGAAATCCAGGAAGCTGACAAAATCCTGTGCCGGAACGTTATTGATGACCAGTAACTTGCCCACTTTCAGTGACAGGGTTTCACCGGGATAGTAGCGGAACTCGCCGGCTTCGTTGGTTTCACCGCTCTGGCTGTTGGTGATGTAGGTCAGTCCGCTGAGGCCCTGGTAATTGATTCGCCCGATGCGGGTGTCGTCAGAGCCGGAGCCGCCGCTGTCCAGGCAGCCGGTGCAAACCACGGCAGCGGAAAGTGGAAGAAACAGGCGGGTAAGGTGAACGAGTTTCATGGTATGTCGTACAATCCCTTCGCGTTGACCTGATGCACCCGATGCCTGGTGACAGGTGTCTTGTAAGTTGTTGTAACGGCATTATAGGGACGGTGCCTGGAGTATATCGGGAATCCTGTCGCAGTTTGGGGGTTTGGCCTGCTGCCCGGGTTGTAATCCCCGGCCTTGAAATACCGCCTTTTGCCACAATTCAATAGCTCTCTACTTTTTAGCCTGGCTTGCCAGGCAAATTTCGGAAACGGTACGGTTTATGACCTTTGCACTCGAAATCGAAGGGCTGGAGAAAAGCTATGGCGATGGCTTCCGGGCCCTCAAGGGAATCGATCTGAAAGTCAGGGAAGGGGACTTTTTCGCCCTGCTGGGCCCCAATGGTGCCGGCAAATCCACGACCCTGGGCATAGTGTCGTCCCTGGTGAACAAGAGTGGCGGCAAGGTGAGGGTGTTTGGCCACGATATCGATACGGATCTCTCGGGCGCCAAGCTGAACCTTGGTGTGGTGCCACAGGAGTTCAACTTCAACCAGTTCGAGAAAGTCATTGATATCGTCACTACCCAGGCCGGGTATTACGGCATTCCCCTGAAGCAGGCCAGGGCTTCTGCCGAAAAATACCTGCGCAAGCTTGGTTTGTGGGACAAGCGTGACACCCCGTCCCGCATGCTGTCCGGCGGTATGAAGCGGCGCCTGATGATTGCCCGGGCCCTGGTGCATGAACCCAGGTTGCTGATTCTTGACGAGCCGACCGCCGGTGTCGACATCGAATTACGGCGCTCTATGTGGCAGTTCCTGGAAGAGATGAACCGCCAGGGCACCACCATTATCCTGACCACCCATTACCTCGAAGAGGCGGAAGCCCTGTGCCGTAACATCGCCATTATCGACCACGGCGAGATTATCCGGCACACCAGCAAGCGGGAACTGCTGCAGCAGCTGAACGTGGAAACCTTTGTTCTGGATACAGAACAATTGATGGATTCCGCGCCGGAACTGGACGGCTTCCGTAGCAGTCTTAACGAAGACGGCGCCCTGGAAGTCGATGTGGAGAAAGGTCAGAGCCTGAACTCCCTGTTTGTCGAACTGGAACGTCAAGGAATCAAAGTGGTGAGTATGCGTACCAAGGCCAACCGGCTGGAGGAGCTGTTTGTGCGAATGGTCGAAGACAATGCCCGGGCAGCCGAAAACGGTGCGGGGGTGAAAGCATGACCATTCAGGCCCTCTGGATCGCGTTCCAGACCATTGTCCTGCGGGAAATCCGCCGTTTCACCCGCATCTGGCCGCAGACGCTGTTGCCGCCGGCGGTCACCATGACCCTGTACTTCATCATCTTCGGTAACCTGATTGGTTCCCGGATCGGCGACATGGGCGGCTACGACTATATGCAGTTCATCGTGCCCGGTCTGATCATGATGGCGGTGATCACCAACTCCTACGCTAACGTGGTGTCGTCATTCTTTTCGATGAAGTTCCAGCGCAGCATCGAGGAGTTGCTGGTGTCGCCGGTACCCAACTGGACGATTCTGGCAGGTTATGTGGCGGGTGGTATGGCCCGGGGCCTGAGCATCGGACTGATTGTTACCCTCTTGTCCCTGGCGTTTACCCAGCTGTCTATCCACAACCTGCCCATGGTGGTGATTACGGTGTTCCTGACCTCGGCACTGTTCTCCCTTGGTGGCTTTATCAATGCCATGCTGGCCACCAAGTTTGATGACATCTCCATTGTGCCGACGTTCGTGCTCACGCCTCTGACCTATCTCGGTGGTGTTTTCTACAGCATCGACCTGCTGCCGGCGTTCTGGCAGGGGGCGTCGATGATCAACCCGATTCTGTACATGGTGAACGGGTTCCGCTACGGCATACTGGGTGTTTCGGACGTTAATCCGTTCATCTCCCTTGGTATGATTGTCGTCTTTATTGTCCTGTTGGCTGCCGTTGCACTGCGCATGCTGGCCCGGGGCAAAGGCATCCGTCACTGATCGGGGAATCTTTACGACATGGCATTGCATAACGCTCCGCTGGGTAAATCCAGCGTATACCCGGATCAGTATGATCCTTCGTTACTGTTTCCGGTCGCACGGGAAGAGAATCGGCGTCGCATCGGCCTGGAAGACGGTCGCTGGCCCTGGTTCGGGGAAGATCTCTGGCAAGCCTGGGAAATCTCCTGGCTTCGGCCTGGTGGCGTGCCGGCGGTCGCCTGGGCGGAGATCCGCTTTCCTGCCGCGTCACCGTCCATCATTGAAAGCAAATCGCTCAAGCTGTACCTGAATTCCCTCAACCAGGCCGTGTTCTCCACCGTCGAACAGGTGGAGGAAACCATTACTGCCGACCTGTCCAGTGCCTGTGGAGCGTCTGTGGATGTGCGTCTGCTCAGTGTGGATGAATCGGCGCCGGCTATCGGGCGCCCGGAAGGTTATGAGCTGATTGATGACGAGCCGGTAGATGATGTGGTGTACGAGTACTCGGCGGAGTCCCTGGCGGTGTCCGGTGAGGAGGTCAGCGAGCAGCTGTGTTCGCACCTGCTGAAAAGCAACTGCCCGGTCACCGGCCAGCCGGACTGGGCAACGGTGCTGATCCGCTATCAGGGCAAGAAGATAGATCGATCCGGCCTGTTGCGCTACATCGTCAGCTTTCGCCAGAAGCAGGACTTTCACGAGCACTGCGTGGAAACGGTGTTTACAGACCTGATGGCCCGCTGTAAACCGGAACACCTGACGGTGTGTGCACGCTATACCCGCAGGGGTGGGCTGGATATCAATCCGTGGCGCAGCACCAGCTCTGAGCAGGGTCCGGGGCCGCGGCTGGTACGGCAGTAAAGGCGGGGGTTATTCGCTGTCTCCCTCGATGCGCAGCCGGTCGGCGGCGTCTTCGAGGGCGGCCAGTATGGCCTTGCGCTCTCTCTCGGTAATCTTTTCCGAATCCATATACATGGCAAATCCGCTGTGCTCGTGTTCCATGAAGCTGCGGTGCGGGCCCATGTCCCGGCGGAAGTCCACCACTTCATAGATCGGCACCGGCTTGGCAAAGCCTTTTACCGTGATCTCGCCCTTGTCGCGGCACATGATGCGATCTTTCACCAGCGAGAAGGTTTCGTAGGAAATCAGGATTTCGCCGGAATCCGCCAGGGACTCCAGGCGGCTGGCGAGGTTCACTTCCTTGCCGATGATGGTGTAATCCATGCGATTTTCGGCGCCGAAGTTGCCTACGGTGGTGTAGCCGGTGCTGATGCCCATACGGATCTGTAACGGTGTCTTGATGCCCTGGCTTCGCCACTTCTGGCGCATGATCTTCATGTGCTTGCGCATCTTGATGGCCATGGATACGCAGGCAAAGGCATCTTCTCTCTGGCCCCGGCTGGTGGGGTCGCCGAAAAAGACCATGATGGAATCGCCAACGAATTTGTCGATGGTGCCGCCGTATTTCAGGGCCACTTCCGACATTTCGTTGAAGTAATGGTTGAGCAGTTCGGTCAGCGCTTCCGGCTCCATTTCTTCGGAGAGTTCGGTAAAGCCCTTGATGTCCGAGAAGAAAATAGCGAGCTTCTTGCGCTGGGTTTCAAGCCGGACATCCCGCTCGCCGGTAAAGATGGATTGCCAGACCTGGGGCGACAGGTATTTGGAAAGCTTGTGCGACAGGGCAATGGATTGCTCCCGCTGGTTCTGGATCTGGGTTTTGGCCAGGAGCAGGGCGCGGGCTTGCTGGTGGGAATAGTACGCGGTAACGCAAATGTAGGTGCCGGTTGCCAACACCGAGATCAGGCTGGTCAGCAGTGGCGACTGGAAGCTTTCGGCAACACCGAAGCTGGCAACCGACACAGCCGTGGCCGCGCCCATCAACAAGGTGCCTACCAGCCATTGGCGTGTGCCACCAACAATCAGGCAGCTGAACATCAGCATAAGCACGGTGGATACCGCAGGAATGGCGACTAATCCGATCATTCCGATAAAGCCACCGCCGATCACGCAATCCAGGAACAGCATTTTCTGCCGGATGCGGGGAGATCGTCTCAGAAAGGTGCGACGGGATATCAGGTGTGCGGCGTGGGGCCAGAGCATGGTGCCTGCGACCAGCCAGAGCATCCAGCCCGGGAAGACATCTTGCAGTACGCCGGTGATGATAATGGCAGTGTTAACGCCATACCCGAGAATCCGGTCGCTGTAATCCGGCATAGGCGGAATAGCCACGGTTTCGTGGCTGGAGAGGTCGCCATGCACAACTTTTCCGGCGGACCCGGTAGCGTTGCGTAATTCTGCCGGTGCGTTCATCATTTCAGAGCCTGGCCCCAAGCACAGATTCAGACACGGAGTTGCTAAAATTCTTTTGGTCGCTCATTGTGTGCTGCCGGTTTTTTGTAGTTTTGAAGTGAGCTAACACTGAAGGTTAGCAGTATTACGTATAAGCCACAATTCTTACAGGTGTCTATGAGCTCTGTTACCCGCTTTCTGCTTGACCGTGCCTCCGAGCCCCGCCTGGAGGCTCCGGCTCCGCCCAGGGATGTTCTCGAGCAGGCTTTCCAGTGTGCAGCAAGGGCTCCGGACCATGCCTTGTTGCGCCCCTGGCGCTACCTGGTGATAGAGGGTGAGGCGCTGGCAGCCCTTGGCGAGCTGTTCGCCTCTGCGTGCCCGGAAACCGCCAGTGAGCAGGAAGTCGAAAAATCCCGTAAAGCACCGCTGAGGGCTCCGATGGTGATTGTCGGGATTGCCTCACCGCAACATCATCCCAAGGTACCGGAAGTAGAGCAGGTGATGTCTGCTGCTGCCGGCATGGCATTCATCGGTCTGGCATTGCGCGATGCGGGTTACGGCGGCATGTGGCGCACCGGCCCGGTTACCTACCATGCACAGGTGCATCGTGGCCTTGGGCTGGCGGAAGGCGAATCGATAGTCGGTTTTCTGTATACGGGTACTGTGGTGCAGGAAAAGCCACCCGTGCCGCGGCCGGAAACCCGTGAATTTGTTGAAAATTGGCAAGCGCCGGGGCAGCTTGCATCCTGGGATGAATGATCGGTTGCTTTCAGAATCAGGGTCAGTATAATCCTCCCACTCTCCGATGGCGGCGTGGTGAAATTGGTAGACACGACGGATTCAAAATCCGTTGGGGTAAAACCCGTGGCGGTTCGAGTCCGCCCGCCGCTACCACTTATTGGCCGCAACCTGCGGCGTCGTGAATAGCCCGGCCCATGAACGTCTCTGATTTCCACTTTGACCTGCCGGACGAGCTCATCGCCCGTTACCCGCTCAAACAACGCAGTGCATCCCGTTTACTGAATCTCGATGGCCCTACCGGCCACACCCGGCACCTTCGTTTTACTGACCTGCCTGATCTGCTTCAGCCTGGCGACCTTCTGGTGTTCAACAATACCCGTGTTATTCCAGCGCGCCTGTTCGGCCAGAAGGAAACCGGTGGCCGGGTAGAGGTGCTGGTTGAGCGAGTGGTCGGTGAACACGAAATCCTGGCCCACACCCGTTCTTCAAAGTCTCCCAAGCCGGGGCAGCGGGTGTTGCTTGAGGATGGTACGGCCCTGCGCATGACCGGCCGGGATGATGCCCTGTTCCGCTTTGTCTGCGAGAGCGAAGAACCCATTCTTGATGTGCTCGAGCGCATTGGCCACATGCCGTTGCCTCCTTATATGGAGCGGGATGATGATCAGTCAGACCGGGAGCGTTACCAGACCGTCTACGCCAGGGAGGCGGGTGCCGTGGCGGCGCCTACCGCCGGGCTTCACTTTGACGACGATCTGCTGGGGCTACTGAAAGAAAAGGGTGTTGAGTTTGCCTACGTCACCTTGCACGTAGGCGCCGGTACCTTTCAGCCGGTTCGGGTGGATAACGTCAAAGACCACGTGATGCACAGTGAGGTTGCCCACGTTCCCCGGGAAACGGTAGATGCCGTGAACCAGGCCCGCGCCAGGGGCGGTCGGGTAGTGGCAGTGGGCACCACCTCGGTACGGTCGCTGGAATCCGCCAGTCACAACGGCGTGCTGTCGGCCTTTCGGGGTGAAACCGATATCTTTATCTATCCCGGCTACCGTTTTCAGACGGTGGACGCGATGGTCACCAATTTCCATCTGCCGGAGTCCACGCTGATCATGCTGGTCAGTGCGTTTTCCGGCTATGAACATATTATGTCTGCTTATCGTAAGGCGGTTCAGGAGCGTTACCGGTTTTTCAGCTACGGTGATGCCATGTTCCTGACCGGCCAGCAGTCAAGCCTTGGGCGCCAGGCTGCGTCTGGCCAAGCCGATACTGATCAACCGGAATCCCGTGGAGAATCCCTGTGAGTAATTCCTGTTTCATGAGCTTCGAGAAACTTGGAGAAGATGGCAAGGCCCGGCGTGGCCGCCTGACCTTCCCCCGGGGAACGGTCGAGACGCCGGCGTTCATGCCGGTGGGTACCTACGGTACCGTCAAGGGCATGCTGCCCCGGGACATCAAGGAAATCGGTGCGGAAATCATTCTGGGCAACACCTTCCACCTGATGCTCCGGCCGGGTACGGAAGTGGTCAAGGCCCATGGTGACCTGCACGACTTCACCCAGTGGCAGGGGCCGATCCTCACGGATTCCGGCGGTTTCCAGGTGTTCAGCCTGGGCGAAATGCGCAAGATCACCGAGCAGGGCGTAACCTTCCGTTCACCGGTGGATGGCTCGAAAGTGGAGTTGTCGCCGGAGATTGCCATTGGCGTGCAGCGGGACCTGGGATCCGATATCGTCATGATTTTTGACGAGTGTACGCCGTATCCTGCCACCGAGAAGCAGGCGAAGGAATCCATGGAGTTGTCCCTGCGCTGGGCAGAAAGAAGCAAGAATGCCCATGAGGGTAATCCTGCGGCACTGTTCGGAATCGTTCAGGGCGGCATGTATGAATCCCTGCGGGACCGCTCGCTGGAAGGGCTGACTAATATCGGGTTTGACGGCTATGCCATTGGTGGCCTGTCGGTAGGGGAGCCGAAGGAAGACATGATCCGCATTCTGGATCATCTGCCGCCCAAGATGCCGGAAGACAAGCCCCGCTACCTGATGGGCGTGGGTCGCCCGGAAGATATTGTTGAGGCCGTGCGCCGCGGTGTCGATATGTTCGACTGTGTAATGCCCACCCGGAATGCCCGTAACGGTTACCTGTTCACCTCAACCGGTATCGTGAAGATTCGCAATGCCAGGAACCGGCACGACACCGGGCCCCTGGACGAACGGTGTGACTGCTACACCTGCCAGAATTTCTCGAAGAGTTACCTGCACCATCTGGACAAGTGTGGTGAAATGCTGGGCTCCCAGCTCAATACCATCCACAATCTGCGCTTTTACCAGAACCTGATGAGCGGATTGCGTGGCGCCATTGAAGCAGGTACATTGTCCGACTTTGTAAGCGAATTCTATGCCTTACGCGGCGAAAGTGTGCCGCCGCTGGGCGATTCCTGATCAAGTTTTACACCTAGACAAGTCAATAAACGGAGAACCTGAATGAAATCAATCAAACTGCTCATCGCCGGTCTGCTGTCTCTGATGCCTGCATTGGCCATGGCTCAGGATCCGAGCGCCCAGGGTATGAGCGTGATGGGTCAGATCATCTTCTTCGCAGGCTTTATCCTGATCTTCTACTTCCTGATCTGGCGCCCGCAGTCCAAGCGTGCAAAAGAGCACAAAGCTCTGATGTCCGGCCTGAACAAGGGTGACGAAGTTGTTACTTCCGGCGGCGTAGCCGGTCGCATTACCAAGGTTGCGGACGACTTCATCGTTCTGGAAGTGTCCGATAACGTAGAAATCAAGGTTCAGAAAGTAGCTGTAGCAGCCGCCCTGCCGAAGGGTACGCTGAAGGATATCTGAGCTGGTCAGGCGCCGGCGCCCTGTGGCGCCGGCTGATTCATACTGGCTGACACACCAAGACCGGCGACCAGTCGGCTCAAAGGGATCCCATGCTGAACAAGTATCCTCTCTGGAAAAATCTGGTGATCGTGTTTGCACTGGTCATCGGGTTTATTTACGCCTTACCCAATTTTTTCCCCGACGATTACGCCATCCAGATCACCGGCGCCCGTGGTAGCACCGAGGTAGACCAGCGTGTGCTCGACCGCGCACTTGGCGAACTCGAAAGCCGCGGTATCGAAGTCAAATCCAGCCTCCTCGAAGAGCGGGACGCCCTGATTCGCCTGACCAGTTCCGATGACCAGTTGCGGGCGAGGCCGGCAGTGCAGGCGGCCCTGGGTCGGGAATACCTGGTGGCCCTGAACATGGCTCCGTCGACTCCCGGTTGGCTGCAGAGTCTGGGCGCCGGCCCCATGAAGTTGGGCCTGGATCTTCGCGGCGGTGTTCACTTCCTGCTGGAAGTGGATATGGAGACGGCGGTTAACCAGCGCCTTGAGGCCCTGTCAGGCCAGATCAAGCGCGATATGCGTGAAGAGCGCATCCGCTACCGGGGCGGTGATGTGGGCGAGAACCGCAACATCATCCTGAGTTTCCGCGATTCGGAGACCCGCGCCGAAGCATTCACGCTGATTCGTGACAACTACAACGAATTCCTGCTCGACGAGAGCACCGAGGGTGGTGAATTCCTGATTTCGCTCGCCCTTTCTGAAGCCGAAGTTCGTAATATCCAGGAATACGCCCTGGAGCAGAACCTGACCACTATCCGTAACCGGGTAAACGAACTGGGTGTTGCCGAACCACTGGTACAGCGCCAGGGCGCGAGCCGGATTATTGTGGAGCTGCCGGGCGTGCAGGATACGGCACAGGCCAAGCGGGTTCTGGGGGCTACGGCCAACCTGGAATTCCGGATGGAAGCCCGCCAGGACACCGCATCTGCCGAAACCGAGCAGTTCAGCTTCCGGGATGAGCCTAATCGTTCAGCCCGCCTGGAGCGGGACGTTATTGCGACCGGTAACAATGTGGCAAATGCCCAGCAGGCGTTCGACGAGAACGGCCAGCCGCAGGTTAACATCACCATGGATTCTGTGGGTGGTGACCTGATGAACCGCGCTACCCGCAATAACATCGGTCGCCGGATGGCGGTGCTGTTTATCGAGTACCGTACCGAGACCGAAACCCGCGAAGTCGATGGCGAGATTGTCGAGACCGAAAAGCGCGTAGTAGAGAAGGGCTTGATCAGCCTGGCAACGGTGCAGTCTGCCCTGGGCAGCAGCTTCCGTATCACCGGCCTGGATTCCATTCCCGAAGCTGCGGAACTCGCACTGCTGCTGCGTGCCGGTGCACTGGCTGCGCCGATGTACTTTGTGCAGGAGCGGACCATCGGGCCAAGCCTGGGTCAGAAGAACATCGACGCCGGCCTGATGTCGGTAATGATCGGCTTCAGTCTGGTTCTGATCTACATGGCGTTCTTCTATCGTGGCTTCGGCATGATGGCCAACGTGGCGCTGACCCTCAACCTGATGTTGCTGGTGGCGTGTATGTCGATACTGTCGGCCACCCTGACGCTGCCGGGTATTGCCGGTATCGTTCTGACAGTGGGTATGGCCGTCGATGCCAATGTGCTTATCTTTGAGCGCATAAAAGAGGAGCTTAAATCGGGCGCGCCGCCACAAAGTGCGATCAACTCCGGTTACAGTCGCGCCTTTGTATCCATTTTCGATGCCAACATCACCACGCTGCTGGTGGCGGTGATTCTGTTCGCCATGGGCTCCGGCCCGGTCAAGGGCTTCGCCGTTACCCTGTGTATCGGTATCCTGACCTCCATGTTTACCGGCCTGATGGTCGGGCGCAGCATGGTGAACCTGGTGTATGGCGGCCGCAGGGTCGAGAAACTTTCGATCGGAGGGAAGCTGGCCAATGGCTGATACCGAAAAGCAACCGTTTGACTTCATGGGCTTCCGAAAGATTGCTTCGGTGCTCTCTATCGCCCTGGTAATTGCGTCTATTGCGTTGCTGGGCATTCGCGGCCTCAATCTCGGCATGGACTTTACCGGCGGCACCTCCGTCGAGTTCGAATATGCCGAGGCTCCGAGCCTTGATGAAATCCGTACCCAGCTGACGGAAGCCGGCTACGAGCAGTTCTCGGTGCAGAACTTCGGGGCTGACACCATCGTGCTGATCCGCATGGCGGAAGCAGGTAACGATGAGCTGGCGAACGAGGTGACCGAGGTGCTGTCACGCACGGGCGCCGAGCTGGAACTGGTGAGTTCCGAGTTTGTCGGCTCCCAGGTGGGTGACGAGCTGAAAGAAGACAGTGGCCTTGGGCTGTTGATTGCGCTGGCCGTAGTACTGATCTACGTCGGCATGCGTTTCCAGTTCAAGTTCGGTATCGCCTCGGTGATTCCGCTGGCCCACGATGTGTTGATTGTGCTGGGTGTGTTCGCCCTGTTCCAGTGGACCTTTGACCTGACTGTTCTGGCAGCCTTGCTGGCCATTATCGGTTACTCCCTGAACGACACCATCGTCGTGGCGGACCGTATCCGGGAGAATTTCCGGAAAATGCGGGTAGGGGAGCCGTGGGATATCATCAACCAGTCCATCCATGAGACCATCACTCGTACGATCAACACCTCCGGCACGACGCTGGTGGTGCTGATTGCGCTCTATTTCCTCGGGGGTGAGGCGATCAACAACTTCGCCCTGGCCCTGATGATCGGTGTGGTTGTGGGTACCTATTCCTCCATCTATGTGTCTGCGAACATGCTGATGGTGATGGGTGTAACCCGCGAAGACCTGATGGTACCTGCAAAGGAAGGTGCCGGAGACGAGGCGGAGGAAGAGCAGCCGCCCGAGTGGTTGAATCGTATGTAATGTTTGCCTGTCGGGCCTTGTGGCCCGGTATAAAAAAACCGCCAACCCGAAAGGATGGCGGTTTTTTTGTGCCCGGTAAATTTACCGTGGCAGGCGACCCCGGAAGGGGTGCAGTACTTTCAGGACTTCGCGGAACAGTTTCGGGTTCGCCACAATCAGCTGACGGGCGTTGCCAGCCGAGGGATTGCCGGAAAAGTCGCCGGTCAGTGCGCCGGATTCCATAGCCAGAGTAACCCCGAGGTCGAGGTCAGCTGCGGCAGGGCGGAAGATAACGGCTGCATCCAGCAGGCCGGCGGAAACCCGGGCAATATCCAGGACCACGCAGCCCGAGGTGCGGAACATGGCGGTTTCGCTGGCCAGTGTTGCGGCCATTTCGCCCCATACCATCGGATCATCGCCCTGACGGGTCTGGTCCAGAAGGTTGGTGGAGATTGCAGCCTTGGCCGGCAGTTTTACATCGGAAGCCCGCACGCGGCGGCTGTTCAGGGCAGCACCATGGCCGCGACTTGCGGAGTATTCCTCGCCGGTCACCGGGTTAACCAGTAGCAGGTTCTCGGTGCGGTTGTTCTTTTTCTGGGACAGGGCCAGGGCGAACTCGGGAATGCCCCGTACAAAGTTCTCACGCCCCAGAACCGGGAAAATGTGCCAGCTTTTATCGCTACCGTTGGCATCAGCCTCGCCCATCGGAGCGATGGTGTGGTCTTTGTAGGCCTTTTCAAGCTGTTCGGCAAAGTTGTCGTAAATGGACTGCTCAACCCGTTCCAGCTGGCGCAGGCGGTCAGACTCATCTTTACCGTTAGGTTCCTGGCGCTCGAAGTGGGCTTTCAGGTAGTCGGATCCCTGGCGGGCAACGCGCAGGGCCATTTTGATTGCTGGTTGCATCTGAGTGTTCATTATCCGGGTGTGTTAAGGCCGGCTATCATAGCAAAAACTCCCTTCGCTTGTACGTTTTTTGGCTCAGGAAATCCACGGATACCATGGGGTTCGGGCGAAGTTGCGGGATTTCCGGAGAGCGGAAACGGTCGGGTTTCTGCTATCATGCGGCTCTTTTTCGCGAATGTACGACCAGTCACAGGCCCCACGAACATGCACAAGCACGCAATGCCGCAGGAAGGAAGCGACACTTTCAATGATCAGGTCCGGATTGTTCTGGTTGAAACCTCCCACTCCGGAAATATCGGTGCGGTAGCCCGGGCGATGAAGAATATGGGGCTGGGGAATCTCTGGTTGGTGAATCCTTCGTCTTTCCCCGATGAAGCCTCCTACGCTCGTTCGGCCGGTGCTTCGGATGTGCTTGACCGGGCCCGGGTGGTTTCTTCGCTGGATGAAGCCCTGGCGGACTCCATCCTGGTGATGGGTACCAGCGCCCGCGGCCGCAAGGTACCCTGGCCGGTGATGGCGCCGCCGCAGGCGGCGGCCATGGCATCAGAGCACAGTGCGAAGGGGCGGGTGGCCCTGGTATTTGGCAGGGAGAATCACGGGCTGTCGAACGACGAACTTCAGCGTTGCCACTATCATATCCATATTCCCTCGAACCCTGATTACAGTTCGCTGAACCTGGCCATGGCGGTTCAGGTGGTCTGCTATGAACTGCGCATGCAGTACCTGCGGGGCCTTGAAGAGGGCGAGTCCAGCCCCTACCTTGAGGCTATGGTGGCGCCGGGTGATGCCGGCTGGGATGTGCCGCCGGCAACAGTGAATGATGTGGAAGGGTTCTTTGGCCACCTGGAGCAGGTGCTGGTGGATGTGAATTTCCATCGCCGTGACAATCCGCGTCAGTTAATGAGCAGGTTAAGGCGCCTGTTCCAGCGGGCACGGATGGATGAAATGGAAATAAACATCCTGAGAGGCGTACTCTCTGCAGTCCAGAAGGCCGCCGGAACCCAACAAGGTGGTATGAAGCATAAACCGACGGCGGAATCCTCCGCAGACGAAGGGCGGGAATAAAGTCATGTTCGAGCGTTTAAGGGAAGACATCAACAGCGTATTCCATCGGGATCCGGCGGCACGGAACACCTTCGAGGTGCTTACCAACTATCCCGGGTTGCATGCCTTGTTGCTCCACCGGCTGGCTCACTGGCTCTGGAACCTGGGGCTGAAGTGGCTGGCCCGAACCCTGTCTACCCTGGCCCGCTGGTTTACCGGTATCGAGATTCATCCGGGCGCAACCATTGGCCGGCGATTCTTTATTGATCATGGTATGGGCGTGGTTATCGGCGAAACCACTGTTATCGGTGACGACGTCACCCTGTATCAGGGGGTTACGCTGGGCGGTACCAGCTGGAATAAAGGCAAACGCCATCCCACCATCGGAAATGGTGTGGTGGTTGGTGCCGGTGCCAAGATCCTGGGGCCGTTTGAAGTGGGAGAGGGCGCCAAGGTGGGGTCCAATTCCGTGGTGACCAAGGCGGTGCCTGCGGGCGCGACCGTCGTCGGTATTCCTGGCCGGGTGATTGTGAAGCGTCAGGGCGAAGATGATGTCCGTCGCAAGCAGATGGAAGAGCGGATGGGCTTCGATGCCTACGGGGTTACCGAAGAAATGCCGGATCCTGTGGCCAGGGCCATGCGTTCGCTGCTGGATCACATGCACGCGGTGGACGATCGCATCGAAAACATGTGCAAGGCCATTCGCAAGGTGAACAGCGAATACCAGAACGGCGAGTTGCCACCTTTGCACGAGGAAGATTTTGACTGCGTGCGGGATGAAACCGACACCGACGGAAAAGGCTGAATACTTGACTGTTTTAGTTGGTCAATTCATACTTCCGCATGCATATCGCGATTCATTCCCATTAACGGGGCTGAAATTATGAAGCTGACCACCAAAGGCCGCTACGCTGTAACGGCGATGCTTGACCTGGCTCTGCACGGAGCCCAGGGGCCGGTAAGCCTTGCAGATATTTCAGCCCGGCAGGAAATCTCCCTCTCGTATCTCGAGCAGCTGTTCTCCCGCTTGCGCCGTCATAGCCTGGTGGTGAGCGTGCGGGGCCCGGGTGGTGGCTATCGTCTGAGCCGCTCTGCCGATGACGTTTATGTCGCGGAAGTGGTGGATGCGGTCAGCGAATCCCTGGATACCACCCGTTGCGGTAATAAAGGCGACTGCCAGAATGGCGAAAAGTGCCTTACCCACCATTTGTGGTCAGACCTGAGCAGCCAGATTCATCAGTTTCTCAGCGAAATCAGCCTGGGCGACCTGATGCGAAAACACGAAATCCGCCAGGTGGCGGACCGCCAGAACCGTAAACAGTCTGATGGCGATCCGGATACCATCAATACCCGGCGTTTGATTGACCAGGCTCCGGCCTGATAACCGACACTTCCTTTGACTATGAAAACACCCGTATATCTTGATTATGCGGCGACGACGCCCGTTGATCCTGCCGTTGCCGATGAGATGGTCAAATATCTGACCATTGATGGAGTTTTTGGCAACCCCGCGTCTCGCTCCCACGGATACGGCTGGCAAGCCGAGGCCGCTGTTGAAGGTGCCCGCCGCCAGGTAGCCGACCTTATCCATGCCGACCCCAGGGAGATTGTCTGGACCTCCGGGGCAACGGAATCGGACAACCTTGCCATTAAAGGTGCCGTAGCCGGCCGGGCCAGTGCCCACGTGATTACATCGACGATCGAGCACAAGGCAGTTATTGATACCTGCAAGTGGCTGGAGCAACAGGGCGTAGAGGTTACCTGGCTGGCGCCGGAAGCCGACGGGCGTATTTCGGTTGAGGCGGTGGCGGGTGCACTCAGGGAAAACACCGTACTGGTGAGCCTGATGCTGGTGAACAATGAGCTGGGTTGTATTACCGATACGGCTGCAATCGGCGAACTGTTGCGTAACCGTGGCGTGTTGTTTCACGTGGACGCCGCGCAGGCCGCCGGAAAGATGCCGGTCGATGTCGCCGCACTGAATGTCGACCTGATGTCGCTTTCCGGACATAAGGTTTACGGCCCGAAAGGTGTTGGTGCGTTGTATGTGCGTCGGTCTCCAGAGGTCAGCATCGAGGCCCAGATGCATGGTGGCGGCCACGAGCGGGGCATGCGCTCCGGTACTTTACCTACCCACCAGATTGCCGGCATGGGGAAGGCTTTCGAGCTGGCCGGGCAAGGACTGTCTGACGAACTTATGCGCCTTGAAGCCCTGCGCGAGCGCTTTCTGGGCGGGCTGGAGTCGCTTTCCGGCGTTCATTTCAACGGCAGCCGGGAACATCGGGTGCCGGGCATTGTCAATCTGTCCTTTGAGGGTGTTGAAGCCGAGTCCCTGATGCTGGGCTTGCGGCAGGTGGCGGTGTCATCCGGTTCTGCCTGTGCTTCGGCTACGGTAGAGCCCTCGTTTGTGCTGCGTGGCATTGGTGTGAGTGACGAACTGGCCCATCGGGCATTGAGATTTTCCTTCGGGCGGTTCACCACCGATGAAGAAATCGACTTTGCCGTGGAGCAGATTGTGCAGGTTGTGTCCCGACTTCGTACGGTGCGGTAGGCAGTTGCACTCGGACTGCGTATAATCGCACCCCTGAATTTTTACCCTAACCAGACTGGAGAAACATCATGGCAAACGAGCGCACGCTCTCTATCATCAAGCCCGACGCGGTCGCCAAGAACGTTATCGGCGAAATCTACAGCCGTTTTGAAAAAGCCGACCTGAAAATCGTTGCGGCCAAAATGATGCACCTGACCCAGGAGCAGGCCGAAGGTTTCTATGCCGAGCACAAAGAGCGCCCGTTCTTTAACGACCTGGTTGCTTTCATGACTTCCGGTCCGGTTGTTGTGCAGGTTCTGGAAGGCGAAGGCGCCATCCTGAAGAACCGTGAGCTGATGGGTGCAACCAACCCGAAAGAAGCCGACGCCGGCACTATCCGTGCAGACTTCGCTTCTTCCATCGACGCAAACGCCGTTCACGGCTCCGACTCTGCAGCTTCTGCCGAGCGCGAAATTGCGTATTTCTTCTCCGACAACGAAATCTGCCCGCGCGGCTGATGTTGTCTGTTCAGGGGCAGCTTACGGCTGCCCCTGAATTGGTTATCTGATCGAGGTTATGTCATGACTGCCCCTGCCGAAAAAATCAATCTTCTGGGGATGCCCAAAGCCAAGCTCGAGGCATTTTTTGAAACCCTGGGGGAAAAACGTTTCCGGGCCCAGCAGGTGCTGCAGTGGATCCACCAGCGTGGCGTTGATGACTTCGATCAAATGACCAATATGAGCCGCGTTCTGCGCGAAAGGCTCAAGGAAATTGCTGAAGTGCGTGGCCCCGAGGTGGTTTACGACGAAACCTCGAAAGACGGCACCCGCAAGTGGGTTATGCGCATGGATAACGGCAACAGTGTTGAAACTGTGCTTATTCCTGATGGGGAACGTGGCACCTTGTGTGTGTCGTCCCAGATTGGCTGCAGCCTGGACTGTACTTTCTGTTCGACGGGAAAGCGGGGCTTTAACCGTAACCTGACAGCGGCAGAAATCATTGGCCAGGTGTGGGTGGCGCGCCGCGCTTTCATGCCGTTTGATCCCACCGATCGGCCGATTACCAACGTGGTCATGATGGGCATGGGAGAGCCCCTGCTCAACTTCGATAACGTGGTTGACGCCATGAACCTGATGATGGAAGACCTGGCTTACGGTATTTCCAAGCGTCGGGTTACCCTGAGTACCTCCGGTGTTGTTCCGGCCCTTGACCGGCTGGGTGAGGTTACCGATGTTTCACTGGCCATCTCTCTGCATGCCCCTAATGATGAACTTCGTAACACGCTGGTGCCGCTGAATAAAAAGTACCCGATTGCCGAGTTGCTGGCAGCGACCCGCCGCTACCTGGCGCGCCTGCCAGACAAGCGTAAGGCCACTATCGAGTACACGGTCATAGAAGGTGTGAACGACCAGCCAGAGCACGCCCGGGAGCTGTCCGTAATCTTGAAGGGGTTGCCCTGCAAGATTAACCTGATACCGTTTAATCCATTCCCGGAAAGCGACTTCCGCCGGCCCAGCATGAACGCAACCCGGCGCTTCCAGAATGTGCTGAACGAAGCCGGCTTCGTGACCACCATTCGAACCACCCGCGGTGATGACATCGACGCTGCCTGCGGGCAGTTGGTAGGCCGGGTGGAAGACCGGACGCGCAGAAGCCAGCGCTATATTGCCGTTCAGCAAGTTAATCCCTGAATACAGGGGAGCGGAAACAACCAAGGTAAGGTGTTTGTTGATGGTTAGAAATTCCAAGGTAAAACTGGCTGTATTGGCCCTGATTTTTTCAGGGATGCTGGTGTCCGGATGCGTAACCACCACAGACAGCCGTTTCAGCCGGGAGGCTGACCGCGACAAGGCCTTGAGCAGCTACGTTCAGCTGGCAACCGCCTACATCGGGCAGGGCAACCTGGAGCGGGCTCGGCACCACCTTGATCGCGCCCTGGAAATTGACAGCGGAAATGCCGAGGCATTGGCTGCCATGGGACTGGTGTACAGCTATGAAGGCGAAGAGCAGCTGTCCGAAGAAAGTTTCCGCAAGGCTGTGTCAGCGGACGGAAGCTATACCCGTGGGCGCGTCTATTACGGTGCCTTCTTGTACGGCCAAAAAGAATACGAAGGTGCCCGTAACCAGTTTTCCGTTGCGTCCCGGGATACCGGGTACAGAGAGCGCGGAGGTGTCTTTTACAATCTGGGCATGACAGAAGAGCGCCTGGATAACCTCGAAGGCGCAGAGGCAGCCTACCGCAGAGCCGTAGAGCTGACCCGCGGCGAAGCTCGCTCGTTGCTGTCTCTTTCACGTGTGCTGGTGGAACAGGACAATTACACCGAAGCGTCCCGGTATTACAGCCGCCTTCAGACCATGATTCAGGGCAATACACGACTGACCCATTCCGCAGAAAGCCTTTACACAGGCATCCGCATTGCCCGTTATTTCGGGGACAAAGACCAGGAAGCCAGTATGGCTTTGTTATTGCGGAACGAATTCCCGGAATCCACAGAGTATCAACAATACAAGGTGCTGATTGCCAATGACCGGTGACGAGCAGCTGAATAACGTATCCGCAGAACCTGTCGGACAGCAGCTCCGGCGGGCACGGGAGAAGGCAGGGCTGAGTCTGGCAGCGGTTGCAGACCAACAGCACCTTCGGGTGTCCGTGATTCAGGCGATTGAAAGCGGTGATTACAGCAAAATTGATACCGAGCTGTTCCTGAAGGGGTATGTCCGTGCCTATGCGCGGCAGGTAGGCCTGGATGCAGACTCGATTATCCGTGACCTGGACACCGAGCTTGAGCCTCGCCGCCAGGAGCGGGAGCAGGCGCTGCAGGCTAACCCGCTGGTAAATATCGAACGACGCCGGCGCCAGAAGCGTCGGGCCGCCAAGCTGATTCTCGTGCTGGTGGCCGCAGCTTTGATTGGCTTTCTGGCCTTTACTTATCTCGGCAGCAAAGACTCCGCGCTGCCAGCGACACCGCAACCGCAACCGGAAGCAGAGCAGCCCGAAGCCATCGAAGACCCTGTCGGGTTTCAGCCGGACCGCACTGCAACTGCTCCTCTGATTGAAGCTGACGAGCCCGCTGTGGTGGTACCAGAGCCTCAAGAACCTGGTGATGAACCCGTCTCAGAGGCAGGGCAGGTTGTAGCCGAAGAAAGCGCGACCATGGAACCTGGCACGGCCCCTGCAGCCGCCGCTGAGGCTGAGGACCAAGCCCTTGAAACCGCGCCGGTGGACGTTGCAGCTGTCGCTGAGCCGGTTACGGAAGAAACGGTTGCGGCTAACGAGCCGTCGGCAGCGGCCCGTCTGCAAATGACGTTCAGTGATGATTGCTGGATTCAGGTTACTGATGGCGCTGGTAACCGTCTGGCTGCCGGTCTACGTAACCGCGGCAACCAGCTGGACGTGTCCGGTGAGGCGCCACTGAGAGTGGTAGTTGGCGCAATGAGTGCCGTTGAAACCATCCAGTTCCGGGGCGAGACCCTGGACCCTGGCCGTTTCCGCGTAGTGAATAACCGAGCAGAGTTCACCCTAGAACCCTGAACGACCGCCTGAACAGATTGTTGGTTCCAGACCATGAAGCAAGATTCCCCGATCAAGAGACGTAAATCCCGCCAGATCATGGTGGGCAATGTGCCAGTGGGCGGAGATGCGCCCATTTCGGTACAGAGCATGACCAACACCAATACCTGTGATGTTGATGCCACCGTCGGCCAGATCAAGGCCCTTGAAGAGGCCGGTGCGGATATTGTCCGTGTGTCTGTGCCGTCTATGGAGGCGGCCGAGGCATTCGGCAAGATTCGTGAGCGGGTCTCGGTGCCGTTGGTTTCGGATATCCATTTCGACTACAAGATTGCGTTGCGGGTTGCCGAGCTGGGTGTTGATTGTTTGCGGATCAACCCCGGCAACATTGGCCGGGACGACCGGGTGAGTGCGGTGATCAACGCTGCCAAGGATCGCAATATTCCGATCCGCATCGGGGTGAATGCCGGGTCACTGGAAAAGGCATTGCAACGCAAGTATGGCGAACCGACCCCCGAGGCGCTTGTGGAATCTGCCATGCGCCACATCGATATTCTGGACAAGCACGACTTCCAGAACTTCAAGGTCAGCTTGAAGGCGTCCGACGTATTCATGACCGTCGCAGCCTATCGCCAGATTGCCTCACAGATCGAGCAGCCCTTGCACCTGGGCATTACCGAGGCGGGCGGTTTCCGGTCAGGTACCGTGAAATCCGCCATCGGCCTCGGCATGTTGCTGATGGATGGCATTGGCGACACCATACGGGTCTCACTGGCGGCAGACCCGGTACAGGAAATCAAGGTAGGCTTCGACATCCTCAAGAGCCTGCGTTTGCGTAGCCGCGGCATCAATTTCATTGCCTGCCCGAGTTGTTCACGCCAGAACTTCGACGTCATCCAGACCATGAACGACCTGGAAGCCCGTCTTGAAGATGTGAACACCTCACTGGATGTAGCCATCATTGGCTGTATCGTTAACGGGCCGGGTGAAGCCAAGGAAGCAGACCTGGGGCTGACCGGCGGCAGCCCGAAACACCTGCTGTATGTGGGCGGAAAGCCGAACCAGAAACTGGACAACACGGCACTGGCTGATGACCTCGAGCGGCTGATCCGCGAACAGGTTGCCAAGCGCCAGGAGCAGGAAGAAGCCGTTATCGCCCGGTCTTCAGACTGAGCGTTACAAAGACACCATTCAAAGATTTTCAGGGTTTAAACTTGGCTAAAATTCAGGCAATCCGGGGGATGAATGACATCCTCCCGGACCAGACCCCGGTCTGGCAGTATGTAGAGTCCACGGTAAGACAAGTGCTCGGCCAGTACGGCTATCAGGAAATCCGTATGCCGGTGGTAGAGCACACCGAGCTGTTCAAGCGCTCGATCGGTGAAGTGACCGATATCGTCGAAAAAGAAATGTATACATTCGACGACCGCAATGGCGACAGCCTGACTCTGCGCCCTGAAGGTACAGCCGGTTGCGTGCGGGCCGCAGAAGAGCATGGCCTGCTGTTCAACCAGACACGCCGTTTGTGGTACACCGGCCCGATGTTCCGCCATGAGCGGCCCCAGAAAGGACGGTATCGCCAGTTTCACCAAATCGGTGTCGAGTGCTTCGGCATGGCCGGCCCTGACATCGACGCGGAACTGCTGGTCCTGACCGCCCGCCTGTGGAAGGCGTTCGGGCTGACCGAGCATGCCCGGCTGGAAATCAATTCCATCGGTACCAGCGAATCCCGCAAGGTGTATCGGGAGGCGCTGGTTCGTTATCTCGAGCAGTATAAAGACCAGCTCGATGACGACAGCAAGCGTCGTCTTGGCACCAATCCGCTTCGCATCCTGGACAGCAAAGACCCGGCCACCCGTGAAATCCTGAACGGGGCACCGTTGCTGGATGATTACCTGGACGACGAATCCCGTGCCCATTTCGAGCAACTGAAAGCACTGCTGGATGCGGCCGGTGTAAGCTACACCGTCAATCCGGCACTGGTTCGGGGCCTGGATTACTACGGTAAAACCGTGTTCGAGTGGATCACTGACAGCCTTGGCGCCCAGGGCACCATCTGTGCCGGTGGCCGTTATGATGGACTGGTTCAGCAACTTGGCGGCAAGCCCACCGATGCGGTAGGTTTTGCCATGGGTCTGGAGCGGCTGATTCTGCTGCTTGAAACCCTCGACCTGGTGCCGGAGCAGGTCAACAACAACGCCGACGTATACGTAACCGCCATGGGCGAGCAGGCCGTTGCACCAGCCATGGCGGTGGCCGAATGTCTGCGTAATGAGTTGCCCGGAGTGGTGGTGGTCAGCCATTGTGGTGGCGGAAGTTTCAAGAGCCAGATGAAAAAGGCTGACCGGAGCAATGCTCGCTATGCAGTCATTCTGGGAGAGAACGAAATTGCCAGCGGCACGGTGGCCCTGAAACCACTTCGAAATGACGATCCCCAGCAGGAAGTTAACCAGTCCGAACTGGCTTCAGTCCTGAAGGGTTTGCTTTAAGTTTTCTTGATAACGCATTGTATTTTAATAATTAATCAGGAGTTTTCATGGCCGAGTTGCGCACAGAAGAAGAACAGGTCCAGGCGATCAAGGATTGGTGGAAAAAGAACGGCAGTTCGCTGCTGATCGGTATCGGCGCGGCACTCGCCATTGTCTTCGGCTGGCAAGCCTGGCAGAACCACCAGGCCCAGCAACGGGCGGAAGCAGCCAACCAGTTCGCCAATCTGCTGAACGCCTTTTCGGGTGAGCAGGGAGAATCTGACACAGACACCATGGCCTTTGTCGCCGAAACCCTGCGTGAAGAGCACTCCGACAGCGCCTATGCCATCTACGGCAACCTGGTGATGGCGCGCCAGCAACTGGCCGAACAGAACGATCCAGCCGCTGCAGTAGAATCTCTCAGCTGGGCGCTGGACAAGGCTGCTGATGACAAGGCGCTTTCCCTGGTCGTGCGCAACCGCCTGGCTCGGGCCCAGTTTGCCGCCGGCAACCACGACGATGCCCTGGCCACGCTTGATGGTGCTGGCGAAGCGGATGCCTTCAATGCCATTTTCTCCGAACTTCGGGGCGATATCCTGTTGGCCAAAGGCGACCAGGATGGTGCCCGGGAAGCCTATCTGACCGCCCGGGAACAGAACCAACAGGGCCGAAGCGGTGTCCTGGAACTGAAACTGTCTGACCTGGGCGTCGGGGAGGACGCCTGATGCCGGTATCCAGAAGCATCCGCTCGGGTTTCCTGGCGGCGGCATCCATTGCGGCAATGGCCCTGGCCGGATGCAGCACCACCGATACCTTTGAACAGCCTGCCCCCTTGCCGGAAATCGACGAGCGTGTGGAGTTCGACCGGGTGTGGTCCATGTCGGTTGGCGATGGCCACGACGGTGAGTTCCTGCACATGGCGCCGCTGTATGCGGGTGACACCTTGTATGCTGCCTCTGCAGACGGCGAGGTTGTCGCGGTCCAAAGCGAAAACGGCGAGCTGATCTGGGAGCAGGACCTGGACGAGCGTTTGTTTGCGGGCCCGGGTGCTGATGCCCGGCAACTGTACCTGGCAAGCCGGAATGCCGAACTGATCGCCCTGTCCAGTGAGGATGGCAGTGAACAATGGCGCGCGAGCCTGCCAACGGAAGTGGTAGCCGCGCCGCAGTCTAACGGTTCCCTGGTCGTGGCGCAGACCACCGATGGCCGGGTGATCGGTTTTGACGCCGGAAACGGTGACCAGCTCTGGCAGTACGATGCCCAGGTTCCGGTTCTGACCATGCGCACTGGCGCTGCTCCGCTGGTGGGTGGAGACGTGGTGATCGCGTCCTTTGCCAATGGCCGGGTCATTGCGTTGACGGCAGCCGCCGGGCAGCCGGTCTGGCAGTACGAAGTAGGCCAGCCGCAGGGCCGTACAGAGCTTGAGCGCCTGGTGGATATTGGCGGCCAGCCGCTGGTGCTGGATTCCGCCATTATGGTGGCGGGTTATCAGGGCAAGCTGGCCCTGGTGGATATTCGTTCCGGCCAGGAAATCTGGAGCAAGCCGGCATCAAGCTTCTATTCACCGGCAATCGGTAACGGCAATATCTACCTGGCCTCGGCCAATGGCGACATCCAGGCGCTTCGTGGCAATGACCGCAGGGAGCTGTGGGTTCAGGACCAGCTGTCCTGGCGCCAGGTAACCCGTCCGGCCGTTTCCGGAGACTATCTGGTGGTTGGCGATTTTGAGGGTTATCTGCACGTGTTGTCCGCCGAGGACGGCAGCCTGCAGGGCCAGGTGAAGTTCGACAGTGAGGGTATCCGCGTACCGGTTCAGGTTACGAGAGATGGTAACCTGCTGGTTTACGGAAACGGCGGCAAACTGTCAGTGCTCAGGCTTGAGCAGGACGACTGACAGCCCCATGAATTTACCCGGCTACGGCCGGGTTTCTGTTTTATTTGCATAGCAGACCAATATGACCCCAGTAATAGCCCTGGTGGGCCGCCCAAACGTTGGCAAGTCCACCCTGTTCAACCAGATGACCCGTTCCCGGGATGCCCTTGTGGCAGATTTTCCGGGCCTCACCCGTGACAGAAAATACGGGGAAGGTCATTACGAAGGGCAGAAGTTCATTGTTATCGACACCGGCGGTCTGACTGGTGACGAAGTCGGCCTGGACGCTGAAATGGCCAGGCAATCCCTGCAGGCTGTGGAAGAGGCCGATATCGTCCTGTTCCTGGTAGACGGTCGGGCAGGGCTGACGGCCGGTGACGAAATGATTGCTGACCATCTGCGCCGCTCCGGTAAGCAGGCGCACCTGGTGGTTAACAAAACGGACGGCCAGGATCCGGATGTTGCCGCAGCGGATTTCTACCGCCTGGGCTTTGAATCCAGCTTTACCATCGCCGCTGCCCATAACCGCGGTATCCGTACCTTGCTGGAAACCCTGCTGCCTGAACCGGTAGATCCGGAGGAGCAGGACCGGGCCGATCGTTATCCGGGTATCCGCATCGGCGTTGTGGGCCGTCCGAATGTAGGCAAGTCCACACTGGTTAACCGGATGCTGGGTGAAGACCGGGTGGTGGTTTATGACATGCCGGGTACCACTCGCGACAGCGTATACATTCCCTACGAGCGCCATGGTGAGCAGTACACCCTGATTGATACCGCCGGGGTACGGCGCCGTAAAAACGTTCACGAAGTGGTGGAGAAGTTCTCCATCATCAAAACCCTGCAGGCCATCGACGACGCCCACGTGGTGATCCTGGTGATTGACGCCCGGGAAGGTCTGGTAGACCAGGACCTGCACCTGATCGGCTTTGTGCTGGATGCCGGCCGGTCACTGGTGATCGCCGTCAACAAATGGGACGGCATGGATCCGGAAGACCGAAGCAAGGTGAAGGAGCAGGTGGCCCGTCGCCTCGATTTCCTGGATTATGCAGACAAGTACTATATCTCGGCGCTGCATGGCACCGGGGTAGGCACGATGTACGAATCGGTGCAGGCCTGCTACGAATCTGCCATGGCGAAGTGGCCCACAAACCGCCTGACGGCAATCCTGCAGGATGCCGTAGCCCAGCATCAGCCGCCCATGGTTCATGGCCGGCGTATCAAGCTGCGTTACGCACACCAGGGCGGCTCTAATCCGCCGGTGATTGTGGTGCACGGTAACCAGGTGGATTCGCTGCCCGGGGCTTACAAACGGTATCTGGAGAACACCTTCCGCAAGGTGCTGAAAGTGGTGGGATCGCCCATCCGCTTCGAATTCAAGTCCGGTGAAAACCCGTTTGCCAACAAGGTTGACCGGCTGACACCACGGCAGAAGGTCAAGAAGGATAACGACCTGAAGAAAGGTCGCAAGATCAAGAAAACCCGGCAGAAAAGCGTTAAACGCTGATCAACCGGGCTCTCCGCAGGACCGGGAGTGGTTCACGCCACTCCCGCTTCCTCTACCTGGCGCGCCTGAACGGCTGTCAGGGCAATGGTGAACACGATATCTTCCACCAGCGCACCCCGTGACAGGTCGTTCACCGGCTTTCTCAAACCCTGAAGCATCGGGCCAACGCTGACTACATTTGCGCTGCGCTGTACGGCCTTATAGGTGGTGTTACCGGTGTTGAGATCCGGGAACACGAACACCGTGGCCTTACCGGCTACCTTGCTGTCTGGTGCCTTGGATTTGCCGACACTTTCAATCGCAGCGGCATCGTATTGCAGCGGACCGTCGATCAGCAGGTCCGGACGACGTTCCCGGGCAATGCGGGTGGCTTCACGCACCTTGTCGACATCCTGCCCACTACCGGACTCGCCGGTGCTGTAACTGATCATGGCAACCACCGGCTCGATACCGAAGGCCTCCGCCGACTCGGCGCTCTGGATGGCGATGTCGGCCAGTTCTTCGGCGTTCGGGTCCGGGTTGATGGCACAGTCACCGTATACCAGCACCTGTTCCGGCAACAGCATGAAGAATACAGACGACACCACCTTGGCGTTGTCGTGGGTTTTGATCAGCTGCAGGGCAGGGCGCACGGTGTTTGCGGTAGTGTGGATGGCCCCGGAAACCAGGCCATCGGCTTCATCCATGGCGACCATCATGGTGCCGAGCACCACGTTGTCTTCCAGCATGGCTTCGGCCATGTCTTCGGTAAGCCCCTTGTGCTTCCTGAGCTCCACCATCGGTGCGATGTAGCGGTCGCGGACCGAGGCAGGATCCATCAGCTCCAGGTCTTCCGGTAACTCAAGCCCCTGTGCTGCCGCTACGGAGCGGATTTCCTGGGGATTTCCGATTAACACGCAGCGGGCCAGTTTGCGCTGGTGGCAAATAATGGCTGCGTGCACGGTACGGGGCTCGCAGCCCTCCGGCAATACGATTCGTTTATTGGCAGACCTCGCCCGCTCCGACAGCTGGTAACGGAAAGCCGGTGGCGACAGCCGGCTCTGGCGCTGAACCTTAAGGTGTTCCTGGAGCCAGTCGGTATCCACGCGGCGGGCAACCGACTCCATGGACTCCTCGATCCGTTCCGGATCATCAATCGGGATGGCGGACGACAGGCTGGCCAGCATATGGGCGGTTTCATAGGTGTTGGCATCGGAACGGAGTACCGGAAGGCCGGTATCCAGCGCCCTGCGGCACAGGTCGATGACCCGGTTGTCCGGCATCAGCCCGCCGGTAAGCATCAGGCCCGCCAGGGGCACACCGTTCAGGGCTGCCAGGGCCGTGGTCACAACGATATCTTCGCGGTCACCGGGGGTGACCATCAGGGTGCCAGGCTTCAGGGTGTCGGTCATATTCCTGATGGTGCGGGCACACACAGACACTTTCTGAACCCGCCGGCTGTGCATATGGCCTTCGTGCAATACCGGCACCCCGAGCTCCCTTGCAACATCGGACACCCGTGGCGCCAGCAGGTGTGGCTGCCAGGGAATCTCGGCCAGCAAGTGGAAGCGGCCAGACGTGAACACCTTGCAGGCCGAGCGGTAATCAATAACGTCTCCCTTCGCCGGACGGTGGTGGTCCAGGGTCATGCCGGATTTCTCCGGCGCGCCAATCTTGTTCAGGATGACGGCAATGACGTCCGGATCTGAGGGGGCGGCAAACAGGCGCGCAGAGAAATCCAGCTCCTCGTCAAGGTCGGAGGCGGAACAGCTTCTTGGTGCGCTCACCAGGATTACCTCGGAGCCCAGGTTGCGAGCCACTTCGACATTGAGTCGTGCGATGTAGGCTTCGCTCCGGTCTGGCACCAGGCCTTCGATGATAACGATATCGACCTGGTTGGCGACTTTCTGGTACTCGCCAACGACATTTTCCAGAAGCAGGTCACCCTTGCCTCGATTCAGCAGTTGCTGGGCTTCTTTCAGGGGAATCGGATCGGGTGGTTGCAGGTGGCTGCTGGCGGTGACAAACGCCGTGGAAGAATCGCGGCCGGCGTTATGGATGGCTTCGCCGCGGTGTACCGACTGGCTGAACGGTTTGTAGAAACCAACGCTCACGCCTTCACGCTCGAGGGCCCGGAGCAGGCCAAGACAAACGGAGGTCAGGCCGGATTCCATCGAGGTAGGTGCAATAAAAAGACTTTTTGCCATGGGTTGTCCTGTAAATCTGTCGGGTTCGGTCGTTCAGGCGGAGGCCAGGCGCTCGGCTTCCTGGGCAATAACCAGTTCTTCGTTGGTGGGAATCACCAGCACCGGGAACCGGGAGTCGGGGCTACTGACAAAGCCGTCGCTCATCCTGCCATGATCACGGTTCAGGCCGGTGTCCAGTTCAATTCCGAGCAGCCCCAGGTGTTTGACGGTTTCCTGTCGGATGCGGGGGCTGTTCTCACCGATACCGCCGGTAAACACCAGGGCGTGGAGTTGTGACAGCGAGGCCGTCATGGCACCGACATAGCGGGCAAGGCGGAAACAGAACACATCGATTGCCAGTTGTGAGGGTTCGTGGCCGTGATCAGCCAGCTCGCACAGGGATCGCATATCGTTGGTTTGCCCGGACAGGCCCAGCAATCCGCTGTCGTTGTTGAGCATACGGTGGGCTTCGGTGGCACTGACTCCCCGGGTAGCCAGGTAATCAAACAGGCCGGGGTCGACGTCGCCGCTTCGGGTGCCCATCACCAGGCCTTCAAGGGGCGTAAGGCCCATGCTGGTGTCAACGCTCAGGCCATCGCGGATGGCGGTGATGCTGCAGCCATTGCCCAGATGTGCCGAGATAATCGATGTGGTCGCCGGTGTTTTACCCAGCAGACGTGCGGCCTCCCGGGCCATAAAGTAATGACTGGTGCCGTGAAAGCCATAGCGCCGGATGCCCCATTGGGTATAGCAATGCTCGGGTAGCGCATAGCGATAAGCCCGCTCAGGCAGGGTGTGGTGGTAGGCGGTATCGAAGACGGCGGCGTGGGGGCGGTCCGGGAACAGGGCTCGCATGGCACGGATACCGGCGAGGTTGACCGGGTTGTGCAAGGGGGCCAGTTCAGCACAGGCTTCGATGGCCTGTTCGGTGGTATCATCCACCAGGACGGCTTCACGGAAGGTTTCGCCACCGTGTACAACCCGATGGCCGATAGCCTTGGGTGTGCCGGTCAGCAATTGCCGGTTCCGGAATTCATTCACCAGCGCCTGCAGGGCCTGTTCGTGACTGGCTCCGGCCGGCAGTTTCACCGGATTGTCGTCGCCGGAGATTCGTGCAAAGGCATCGCTGTTGTTCAACTTTTCGGCCAGCGCCGAAGCGATTTTCCGGTTTTTCTGATCAAAAAGTGCAAGTTTCAGGGAGGAACTGCCGCAGTTCACAACCAGTATTGATTCTTCCATGTTCTCGCCGTGTTGGTTCTAGGTGCTGGCCCGTTCGTTGGTGTCGAGCCATTGGATGAAATCCTGTTCCGGGAGCGGAGTGCTGTAGAAGTAGCCCTGAGAGTAATCGCAATGTTCTTCCTTCAGGAAGTGGGTCTGGGCTTCGGCTTCGACACCCTCTGCCACCACTTTCAGGCCAAGGCTGTGGGCCATGGTGATAATGGCGCGAACAAGCGAGGCATCGTCGTTTTCGGTCAGCACGTCCTGGATGAAGGACTTGTCGATTTTCAGGGTATCAAAGGGGTAGCTCTTGAGGTAGCTCAGAGCTGAGTAGCCGGTACCGAAATCGTCCACCGTCAGGCGGATTCCGGAACGGTCAAGCTTGCGAAGGATGTCAGCGGTTTCAATGGAGTTGTCCAGAATCAGTCGTTCGGTGATTTCCAGCTCCAGCAGCTTCGGGCTCAGCCCGCTGGCGTCGAGCGCCCGCATGACGGCATCGGTAAAGCCCGGATCCCTGAACTGACGCGGTGACACATTCACCGCCACACCGATCGGGTTTCCGGTCAGGGTTTGCCAGTTGCGGGCGGCTTTGCAGGCTTCCTGGATGACCCACTCGCCAATAGGAATGATCAGCCCTGTTTCCTCGGCCAGCGGAATGAAACGATCCGGCATCACCATGCCCAGGGCAGGGTTGTTCCAGCGCAGCAGGGCTTCGGCAGACACCAGCTTGCCGGAGTGGGTATCGATGATTGGCTGGAAATAGAGTTCGAACTCGCCGAGCTCCATGGCCTTGCGCATGTAGGATTCCATCTGCAGCCGCTCGTGGGAGATCTCGGTCATTTCCGGTGTGAAGCGGGAATAGGCGCTCTTGCCCTTGTGCTTGGCTTCGTACATGGCGGCATCGGCGTGCTGGAGCAGGGTGCCACTGTTATCGGAGTCCTGTGGGAAGGTGGCGATACCAATACTGGTGGTAACGAACACTTCCTGGCCGCCCAGCATGAACGGTGTCGAGAAGGTTTTGAGGATGCGATCAGCTACCTGGCAGGCGGCATCGGGGCCACTCAGGCCGGGCAGGACCACCAGGAATTCATCGCCGCCCAGGCGGGCGACGGTACTGGTGCCGCGAAGGCAGCTGGAGACCCGTTTGGAGGCTTCAATCAGCAGGGTGTCCCCGGCATCGTGGCCAAGGGTGTCGTTAATGTGTTTGAAGTTGTCCAGGTCGAGGAACATAACGCCAACCTGGGTTTCATCCCGGCGGGCCTGGGCGATAGCCAGCTTCAGGCGATCCAGTGCCAGCATGCGATTCGGCAGGCCGGTAAGCACATCGTAGTTGGCCTGGCGCAACAGTTGTTGTTCGTAGCGTTTACGGATGCTGATATCTTCACCGAGAATCAGGTAGCCGGTGGTATCGCTGTTGGAATCCTTGATGGGTGTTACCACCAGCTGTTCCCAGTAACGCTCACCATTGCGCCTTACGCTGTTCACTTCACCCTGCCAAACGCCAACCCGCTTCACCTGCAGCCGTATTGCCTGCCACAGGTGCCACGCTTCCCGGCTGTTCATGGATTGGTCCACCAGTGCGGACGGGTGTTTGCCGATGATGTCCTCCTGGGTGTAGCCGGTGAGCTGGCTGAATTTCTGGTTGGCGTATTCGATGTGCCACTGCCGGTCGCAGATCAGCACAGAAGAGGGGCTCTGTTCGATGGCCTGGGAGAACTTCAGGATATCGGCAGCGTCCCGCTCACGGCGTGCCACATCTTCGTTCAGTCGCTCACGCATCTCGTTGATGGCGTCTGTCACCAGGCCCAGTTCGTCCCGGCGATTGCCCGGGGTGTCCGGACGTTCCAGTTTGAGCGGCCGCGACAAAGTTTTCAGGGAAAGATCGCGGGTGTAACCGGCCATGGCGGTCAGGTGCCGGGTAACCAGGTGGCGGAAAATCCAGAGAATGAGGATGGAAATAAAGAAAATAGTGAAGAACTGGGTGGCGATGATGACGCCCACCCGGTGCCAGAGATCCTGGTAGACATGCTCCAGTCCGGCGGTGATGGTAATTCGGCCAAGGTTGAAGGGTTCGTCATCCCGGTAAACCAGGTCAAAGCTGTGGCTGAGCACGTCGCCCCGGGGGCTTTGCCCCATGATCAGTTCGGAATCCGGCTCTATGCGCAGGCGCAGGTGGTCGATATCGGGCAGGCTGAGAATGCCCTCCATCTGGGTTTGCAGGGATTTCTGGTCAAGGGCCCAGAGGCTGCGGGCAAGGCTGGACGAGTAGCCTGCTTCGATCACATCGAGCCTTTGCTGGATTTTGTTCAGGTCCTGGCGGTAGTCCGAATAGATCTGTATGCCGGAGGCCAGCAAAGTAAAGGCCGAGCTGAAGAGAAGGATCCATGCCAGGAGCCTGATAGAGAGAGGAGAGGCCGTACGAATACGTTTCAGACGTGTCGTAATCTCTGGCATTTCAGTGACCAGGCCACCTTGTGAAGTATCTGACATAACCAGGCGCTGCAAACCGTGTTGTGGTTTGGGCGTTAACCCAGCTTCCCTGCAAACGACTATAGCAACAGTTTATGACAACTGCCCTGCAAACTCAGGATAAATCAGAAGAATTGCCGGAAGAAGTCTCAGTTTGACACTTATTGCAACGGTGTTTCGGGCTTGATGCAGGTCAAGATGGTGTGGGCGGTAGGGGCGTAACCTGAGCTTAGTCAAGTTCGGAATCAAACAGGAGAACGGCCATGTATATGGACGCTGTAGTAATCGCAGGCATTGTAACAGTGTTGCTGATGATCGGATTTTTCGTAGGCGTTGGTGTCTTCATCATGAAAGATCAGAAACACCACGGTGCGAAGGGTGACGCCAAGCATCATCATGGAAGCCATGGCGGATAGCACCTTCGGGTGCTATCAAAGCTTGGGAAAAATTGGCGTCCCCTAGGGGGTTCGAACCCCTGTTGCCGCCGTGAAAGGGCGGAGTCCTAGGCCACTAGACGAAGGGGACGCAACGTTTTCAAAAGCTTGCCTCGTCGAGGTGGCGCGTATATTAAGTAAGGGCCTTGGGCCTGTCAACGCTTTTTTTCAAAAAAAATTCACTTCACGCTTTCTTGCAGGGCATCCGCTAACTCCGGGTACTTGAACCGGAATCCTTCTTTTTCCAGCCTTGCCGGAACCGCTCGTTGGCCGGTGAGCAACAGCCGGGCCATTTCCCCCAGCATCAACTGTAATGCGAATGCAGGTGCAGGCAGTATCGCGGGCCGGCTCAGCACCCGTGCCAGCCCCTTGGTAAATTCGGCATTTGTTACCGGTGCCGGGCTGACTACATTATAGGGGCCGTGAGCCTGTTCGTTTTCCAGCATCCAGATCAGGGCGGCGACAACGTCGTCTCTGTGCACCCAGGGCATATACTGGAGACCGCTTCCAAGCTTACCGCCCAGCCCCAGTTTGAAGGGCAGCAGCATTCGCTGCAGGAAACCTCCACCGGGGCCCGCCACCACGCCTGTACGGGACAGGCATACCCGTACACCGAGTTTCTCCGCCTCCAGAGCTGCCTGCTCCCAATCGCGGCAAAGCTCGTGGGTAAACTCGATATTGGGTGAGGTCTCTTCGGTAACTAATTGATCGCCCTGGTTTCCGTAAACACCTACCGCAGAGCCGGATACGAGTACCCCGGGTTTGGTCGCCCAGCTTTCCATGGCGCTGACCAGATCATGGGTCAGTGCGATGCGGCTGTCCCTGAGGGCTTGTTTTCGTTTATCAGACCAGCGCTTGTCTGCAACGCCTTCGCCGGCCAGGTTGATGACCGCATCAAAGCCGGGGCGACCGGAGGTCTGCCCAAGGTCGCCAATTACCTGAACGGGGCCACAAAGTTCCTTGACGATGTTGGGCGCCTGTCGGCTCAGCACTGTCAGTGACCAGCCCCGGCTGGCCAGTTCCTGGCAAAGAACCTGGCCAATGAAGCCGGTACCGCCGGTTATCAGAATTCGCTTTTCCATGTCTGCTTCCCTCGATGCAAACCGGGTGATCAGACTGCAGCGCGGCCCAGCTCGTCCTGGACAACGTCCCGGATGGCTTCACCCAGATGCGGGTTTTGACCAATAGGGTCTGCCAGCCGGATCTCTACACCGTGCTGTTTCTCGAGCTCTTCAATCATGGCCGGGACGTCTTTGCGTAAATGCCGGCCCGCAGCCAGGAACAACGGAATGATGGTAAAGCTGGTGGCGCCGCTTTCCTTGCCCCGGGCGACAATCGTCTCCAGGGAAGGCTCGGCCAGCTCCATATAGGCAATGGACGAGTCTTCGACTGACTCCAGGGTAGGCTTGGCCAGTTGTTCAAAGGTATCGCACCAGCGCTGGTCGCTGCTGCCGTGAGCCAGCAGAATAATGCGGTGAGGATTTGCCATGAGGTCTCCGGAATGATCAGATGGATTGGCTGCTACGTAATGACTGCAAAGTTATACGATGCTGTTGCCCTAAATGTATCAGGGAGTGGTTGAATGTTCGATTGGAAAGAGCTTTTGGATTACTGGTTTGGCCCCCTGGATGAGCAGGGCCTGCCGGATGCATTTCATCGTAATCGCTGGTTCCGGTCTGACAGAAAGTTCGACCAGGAGATTCGTCGCCGCTTTTTGTCCCTGGTTTTGTTTGCCTCCGAGGAGGGGCTGGAGCACTGGCGTACAGCTGCCGGCGGAGCCCTGGCGGAAATCCTGTTGCTGGACCAGTTTACCCGGAATATCTTCCGGGGCGCTGAGCTGGCTTTCGAGCACGATCGCCTGGCCAGACAATTGTGCCGGCGGGCGATGGACCAGGGCCAGGATGTTCAGTTACCGGCGGTTCAACGCGCCTTTCTGTATATGCCGTTACAGCACTCCGAGAAGATCAAGGACCAGGAATTGTCGGTGGAGTGCTATCGCCAGTTGGCGGCAAGCCACAACGGCTTGCTGGGAGATTTTCTTGAGAGCTTCCTGCAGTCAGCCCGGGACCATCACGACATCATTGCCCGGTTTGGCCGCTTTCCCCACCGTAACCGTGCCCTCGGGCGTAAGTCTACGGAGCAGGAGCTGGAATATCTGGAGGGAGGGCGGAGGTTTGGCCAATAATCCGCTTTCATAATTTCTTAAAAAAAACTGTTGACGCGCTGCGATCGATCAGTAGAATACGCAGCCGTTGAGAGGCAACGCCCTCACAAAGATCTGCGGGAATAGCTCAGTTGGTAGAGCACAACCTTGCCAAGGTTGGGGTCGCGAGTTCGAATCTCGTTTCCCGCTCCAGATTTCAAAAAACCCGACCCCAGTGTCGGGTTTTTTGCTTTCAGGCTCCGGATAACTCCCCTTTCTATTGTCTGTGTCAGCTATACTCGGCATCCTCATTTTTAAACTGATCTGTGCGAGCGCTCAAGATGAAGGTGCAGTCACTTTACCTGTATCCCGTAAAATCCCTGGCAGGTGTTGAAGTTCCAGGCTTTGAGCTGGACGATTTCGGCCCGAAAGGGGATCGCCGCTGGATGATCGTGGACGATCAGAACCGGTTTGTAACCCAGCGCCAGATGCCCAGACTTGCCCTGGTCAGTGCGGTGATGAGCGATGACGGGGTAGAGGTGCAGATTCCGGATCAGGGGCGCTTTCCCCTGGTTCCGCAGGAGGAACAGGTTCGGGTCGTGGTCTGGCGTGATACCGCCGATGCCCTGATGGGTGACCCTGCAGCAAGTGCGGCGTTAAGTGAGTTCTGTGGTGTCCCGCTTCGCTTTGTGTATATGCCCGATTCCAGTTTTCGCCGGGTCGATCCGGAGCGGGTCGCCGATAACCGGCGCGTGGGCTTTGCCGACGGCTTTCCGTTTCTGCTCGCCAATCAGGCGTCACTGGATGAGTTGAACACCCGTCTGACGCAGCCGGTATCCATAACACGGTTCCGGCCCAATATTGTTATAAAGGGCGTGCCGGCATGGGCCGAGGATGATTGGCGATCCCTGATGATCGGGTCTGTAGGATTTCGAGTGGTCAAACCCTGTTCCCGCTGCGTTCTGACAACCGTAGATCCCGAAACGGGCATCAAAGATGCCGGAACCGAACCCCTGAAAACGCTTTCTACCTATCGTAAAACGCCTGATGGCGTAATCTTCGGCCAGAATGCCATTCATTTGAGTAGCGGCAGAATCTCGGTTGGAGACAGTGTTGCCATTTCCCAACAGGAGTCGTGAACAAGGTGCCCTTACTGAACCTGGATAAAATTTCCCTTTCCTTCGGCATGCATCCCTTGCTGGATGAGGCCTCGCTGACCATCGAACCGGGTGAGCGGGTGTGTCTGTTAGGGAGAAACGGCGAAGGTAAATCGACGCTCCTGAAAATCGTCAGCGGTGATGTGACTCCTGATGGAGGCATTGTACGCCTGGAAGAGGGCTCGGTGCTGGCGGTATTGCCCCAGAACCTGCCGTCTGGCGACACCCGCACCGCCTACGATGTGGTGGCTTCGGCGTTTCCGGAAACCGGCGAGTTGCTGGCGGAGTTTCACTGCTTGTCCCAGCAGGCAGATGAAGCCAGCCTGGACCGGATGATGAAGGTTCAGGAGCGCCTCGAGAGCCTGGATGGCTGGCGCCTGGACCAGAAGGTCACCACGATCCTGGCCCAGTACGGCGTAGATCCGGACCGTACGCTGAATACCTTGTCTGGCGGCTGGCAGCGCCGGGTTTTGCTGGCCAGGGCGTTGGTGGCAGAGCCGGATATCCTGTTACTGGATGAGCCAACCAACCATCTTGATGTACCCGCGATTGCCTGGCTGGAAGAGGCTCTGGGCCAGTTTCGGGGTGCCATGCTGTTTGTCAGCCATGACCGGGCCTTTATCCGGCGCATGGCGACCCGGGTAGTCGAGCTGGACCGGGGGCAGTTGATCAGTTTTGCGGCCAACTATGACAAGTACCTGGAGCTGAAAGAAAAGGCGCTGGAAGATGAAGAGCGCCAGAACGCCTTGTTCGACAAGCGCCTGAAACAGGAAGAGGCGTGGATCCGGCAGGGCATCAAGGCCCGCAGAACCCGCAATATGGGCCGCGTAAGGGCACTCAGGGCCATGCGGGAAGAACATCGCCAGCGCCGGGTTCGCGGTGGTACCGCCAATTTCTCCGTTGAAGAGGCAGCCCGTTCCGGCAAGCTGGTGGCTGAAGCCCGGCAGGCAGGCTTTGCCTACCCGGGCACTGAGCCGGTTATCCGGGATATGACGCTGACCATTCTGCGAGGCGACAAGATCGGCCTGGTGGGGGAGAACGGAACCGGCAAGACCACGCTGGTGCGATTGCTGCTGGGTGAGCTTGAGCCTACCGAGGGTAGCATCCGGCTGGGCACCAATCTGCAGGTGGCGTACTTCGATCAGCTGCGGGGTGAGCTGGACCTGGAAAGCAACGCTCTGGATAACCTGGCCGAGGGCCGGGAATTTATCGATATCAACGGCCAAAGCAAACACGTTCTGGGTTACCTGCAGGAGTTCCTGTTCACCCCGGAACGTGCCCGTTCGCCGGTCAGTGTTTTCTCGGGTGGTGAGCGAGCCCGTCTGTTGCTGGCCAAGCTGTTCAGCAAGCCTGCCAACATCCTGGTTCTGGACGAACCAACCAACGACCTGGATGTGGAAACCCTGGAACTGCTTGAAGAACAGCTCTCCGAGTTCAAGGGTACGGTGATTGTGATCAGTCACGACCGGGAATTCCTGGATAACGTGGTCACCGACACGATCTTCCTGGATGGCACCGGTCGGGTGCGCGAGTTCGTTGGCGGTTACAGCGATTGGCGCCGGCAAGGCGGGGTGTTTCCGGCGGAGTCTTCCGGCAGCCGGCCGGACAAACAGGATAAGCGGGAAAAGACAGAGGCAACGACAAAGAAGCCTGAGGCTTCTGTCGCTCCGTCAGCAAAGTCCAAACCGGTGAAACTGAGTTACAAGCTCAAGCTCGAACTGGAGCAGTTACCGGGTAAAATCGAGGCTTTGGAGCGGGAAGTGGCGGAGTTTCAGCAAGCGATCTCCGCGCCGGATTTTTATTCCGGAGATCCGGAGAAGGTTTCGAAGACACTGGAGCAGTTGTCTGACGCAGAAGCCCGCCTTGAGCAGGTCATCGAGCGCTGGATGGAGCTGGAAGAGCAGGCGGGGCAGTAGCAGCCCCGCCATCGCCTTTATCAGTGAATGCGCACTGCGAGAACGTCACATTCTGTGCCGTGCAGCACACCATTGGCGGTAGAGCCCAACAGCAGCTGGAAACCTTTGCGTCCGTGGCTGCCAACAATCACCAGGTCCACGCCCTGTTCCTTCACCAGCCGGTGAATTTCAGATTCCGGACGGCCAACAGTCACAATCTGGCTGTCCTTGGCCACGCCATATTGCTCGCCATATTGCCCAAGCTGGTCGTGGGCGGCCTTGTCCAGCTGATCCTGCAATTCAGAAAGATCCATGGGGATGTCGCCGCCATAGGCATAGCCGACAGGCTCCACAACGTGAACCAGCAACAGCTCCGCCGCCTGTGACTCAGCAATGGACTTGGCTTTGTTAAGGACCTGCGGTGCTTCTTCGGTCAGGTCGATGGCAACCAGAACTTTTTTGTAGGTGGACATGGGGTCTTGCTCCTTCGCGCTGGGAAATAATCCTGAATGACTCTGGATTGTATATCAATCAAGTGTATAGCCATTCTGACCGGCATCAAGCGGAAAGGGAAGTTTTTGGCCGGCGGGCAATGAGTTAACCCGGCCGGCCAGCCAAGCAGGAATCAGGCGTTATTGCGGAGCATTACAATGGCGTCGTCCAGGCCCTGGATAATGCCTTTGGAGTAACGGTCGATAATAAAGCTGACGTTGTTGTCGTTGTAGTTGATGTAGGAGCCGCGAATGAACTGCCACTTGGCGGCCACATCATCGAGGGCAGTTTTCAGTTCGCCGGTCGCTGAGCCGGAGCGCGCCTGCGCCAGAAGCTCGTCAAACATCAGCGCCTGCTGGTCGAGAGACACTTCATTGGCGGCGCCCTGGAACGTCTGGGAGACGGAAGAGTGGGTACGGGCGGCGTAGCGGGCCATCATCTGAGCCATCAGTACTGCCGCTGAGCGAGCTGATTCCACTTGCGGATTGGTTTCCGTTCCGCTGCTTTCCCTGGCGAGGTCGTACAGCTCTGTGGCGGTATCGTTCATAGACTGCCCCTGGTTGGCCAGTTCGGCCATCAGGCGCAGGTCAGGGTAACCGCGATCCCGTACTTCGTTGATGTTGCTGCGCATCAGGTCCTTGAAGCTGTCGAAGGATCTGTTCAGTTCCTCGACCTGTTCGTCTGAAAGCACGCCACTGTTGCTGCCGACCACAGAGTTCATGGCGTCGTTGGCGCTATTGATTCCAACCACAACACGGTTGAGCAATTCGGTGTCGGAGGTTGCGCTGAAGGCGTAGAAGGCGTCCAGCGCCAGGTAGTTGTTGATGCGGAAATCATGAAGGTCTGCGAGGAACTCGTTACCGGATTCCTGTGCCTTGGCGCCGAATGCGGTAAAGGACAACAGGATCAGGGCAGCCAGAAGTGGGCGGATTCGCAGGTGGGCGTCTTTCATCGGATCAGTCTCCGTAATGCCGTTTTATTATTGTGGACTAAAGTCTCAACTCGAAGTTAAAGTAACTACGCAGCCTAATCAACTAATTTCCGGCGGTTACCGGTACCACTTCACTTTTTTATCATGAGTTTCTCCGGGTTCCCTGCAGAAACAAATTGACAAACGCTCCGTTTTTTTCCATCGTGTGGCCTCACGATTCAAACGACTGTATGAATTTTGGATCGGAAGATCGGGCAGTGACCGAAATCTCGCTGCACAAACAGCCGGCCCGGCAGCTATTGTCAGCCGGTTGTCAGCAGTTCCAAACACAGACTGGAGATCAGTTGATGATTTACGAAGGTAAAGCCATCACGGTTAAAGAGATCGAAGGCGGGATCGCTCAGTTGAACTTTGACTTGCAGGGCGAGTCAGTCAACAAGTTCAACCGTCTCACCATCGAAGAGCTGGGCGCCGCAGCTGAAGCACTCAAATCCCAGAAGAACCTCAAGGGCCTGGTGGTTACCAGTTCCAAGGACAGCTTTATTGTCGGTGCCGATATCACCGAGTTTACCGAGCTGTTCGCAGGTTCCGAAGAAGCTCTCGTGGCCAACAGCATGAAGGCCAACGAAGTATTCAACGCCATTGAAGACCTGCCGTTCCCGACCGTTACCGCTATTAACGGTATCGCTCTGGGTGGTGGCTTCGAAATGTGCCTTTCCACCGACTACCGGGTTATGGCTCCCAAGGCCAAGGTAGGTCTGCCGGAAGTGAAGCTGGGTATCTTCCCGGGCTTCGGCGGTACTGTTCGCCTGTCCCGCCTGGTGGGTGTGGATAACGCGGTTGAGTGGATTGCCGGTGGTACTGAAAACCGCGCTGATGCCGCTCTGAAAGTGGGCGCTGTTGATGCCGTGGTTGAAGCCGACAAGCTGGTCGACGCAGCCGTTGCCATTATCAATCAGTGCAACGAAGGCAAGCTGGACAACCTGGCGCGCCGTGAAGAGAAGAAAGGCAAGATCAAGCTCAACGCCATGGAAAGCATGATGGCGTTCGAGATTTCCAAGGCGTTCGTGGCCGGCAAGGCTGGCAAGAACTATCCGGCGCCGGTGGAAGCCATCAAGACCATGCAGAAGCATGCCGGCATGACCCGCGACAAGGCGATCGAAGTAGAAGCCAAGGGCTTCGCCAAGATGGCCAAGACCAACGTTGCCGCGTGTCTGGTTGGTCTGTTCCTGAACGACCAGGCCCTGAAGAAGAAAGCCAGTGCCTGGGAAAAAGAAGCCTCTGATGTGAACCTGGCTGCCGTACTGGGCGCCGGTATCATGGGTGGCGGTGTAGCCTTCCAGTCGGCGCTGAAAGGCACGCCGATTGTTATGAAGGACATCAACCAGGACGGCATCAAGCTGGGCCTGAGTGAAGCCAAGAAGCTGCTGTCCAAGCGTGTCGCCAAGGGCAAGATGGACGCTGGCCAGATGGGCGACGTTCTGAACAACATCACGCCGACCCTGAACTACGGTGATTTCAAGAACGTAGACCTGGTTGTTGAAGCGGTTGTTGAAAACCCGAAGGTGAAAGATGCCGTTCTGCGCGAGACCGAAGACGCGGTTCGCGAAGACGCCATCCTGACCTCCAACACCTCTACCATCTCCATTAACCTTCTGGCCAAGAATCTGAAGCGTCCGGAGAACTTCTGCGGCATGCACTTCTTCAACCCGGTACACATGATGCCGCTGGTTGAGGTTATCCGTGGCGAGAAGACCAGTGACCGCGCTATCGCGACCACCGTTGCCTACGCCAAGGCCATGGGCAAGACCCCGGTCGTGGTTAACGATTGCCCGGGCTTCCTGGTTAACCGTGTTCTGTTCCCGTACTTCGGCGGCTTTGCTGCGCTGGTACGTGACGGTGCCGATTTCCAGAAGATCGACAAGGTGATGGAAAAGTTCGGCTGGCCCATGGGCCCGGCCTACCTGCTCGACGTAGTGGGCATGGACACTGCCAAGCATGCCAACGAAGTGATGGCAGACGGCTTCCCGGATCGCATGAAGGCCGACTTCAAGTCTGCCATCGACGTGATGTTCGAGAACAACCGTTACGGCCAGAAGAACGACAAGGGCTTCTACAAGTACGAAGAAGACAAGAAGGGCAAGCCGAAGAAAGTTGTCGACGAAGAAACCTACAAGCTGATCGAGCCTGTAGTTAACGGCAGCAAGGACTTCGAAGAAGAAGACATCATCGCCCGTATGATGATTCCTCTGTGCCTGGAAACCGTTCGCTGCCTGGAAGACAACATTGTTGAAGACCCGGCCGATGCAGACATGGGCCTGATCTACGGTATCGGTTTCCCTCCGTTCCGTGGTGGTGCTCTGCGCTACATCGACGACATGGGCGTCGACAAGTTCGTCGAACTGGCAGACAAGTATGCAGATCTTGGCCCGCTGTACGCGCCGACCGAGAAGCTGCGTGAAATGGCCAAGACTGGCAAGAAGTTCTTTGGCTAACCCTAACGAGATTTCCGAACGGAGAAAGATCTATGAGCCTTAATCCGAGAGACGTTGTCGTCGTCGATTGCGTGCGGACTCCGATGGGTCGTGCCAAAAACGGCTGTTTCCGCAACGTTCGCGCCGAGACTCTGTCTGCTGCGCTGATTGAAGCACTGTTTGAGCGCAACCCGAAGCTCGATCCGAAAGAAGTAGAAGACGTAATCTGGGGCTGTGTAAACCAGACTAAAGAGCAGGGCTTTAACGTGGCGCGGCAGATTTCCCTGCTGACCCGTATCCCGCACGAGTCTGCTGCCCAGACCGTTAACCGTCTGTGTGGTTCCGCCATGAGCGCCATCCACACTGCCGCCCAGGCGATTCAGACCGGTAACGGTGACGTGTTCATGGTAGGCGGTGTCGAGCACATGGGCCACGTACCCATGACTGCCGGCTTCGACCACAACCCGGCTGCGTCCAAGTACTCTGCAAAAGCGTCCAACATGATGGGCCTGACTGCAGAAATGCTGGCGAAAATGCACGGTATTACCCGCGAGCAGCAGGATGAGTTCGGTGCCCGTTCCCATCGCCTGGCCCACGAAGCCACTGTTGAAGGCCGCTTCAAGAACGAAATCGTTCCGATTGAAGGCCACGACGAAAACGGCTTTGTGAAGCTGATCGAAGAAGACGAGACCATTCGTCCGGAAACGACCGCTGAGTCCCTGGGCCAGCTGCGTCCGGCGTTTGATCCGAAGAACGGTACCGTAACTGCCGGTACGTCTTCCCAGCTGACCGATGGCGCGGCTGCCATGGTACTGATGTCCGCTGAACGGGCAGAAGCACTGGGTCTAACCCCGATTGCCAAGATCCGCAGCATGGCGGTTGCTGGCTGTGATCCCGCAATCATGGGCTACGGCCCGGTTCCGGCCACCAAGAAGGCACTTAAGCGTGCAGGCCTGAAAGTTGAAGATATCGACTTCTGGGAACTGAACGAAGCCTTTGCTGGCCAGTCCCTGCCGGTTCTGAAAGACCTGAAACTGCTGGGCGTAATGGAAGAGAAGGTTAACCTGAACGGCGGCGCGATTGCCCTTGGCCATCCGCTGGGCTGCTCTGGTGCCCGTATCTCTACCACCCTGCTGAACGTTATGCAGGCCAAAGGCGGTAAACTTGGTGTATCCACCATGTGTATCGGCTTGGGTCAGGGCATTGCCACTGTGTGGGAGCGCCTCTGATCGGTTAGTTCGGATCAGTAACGCTCAATCAGGAGGCCCGGCAATTCGCCGGGCCTTCCTGTTTCAGGGATTGTAAAACGGCCCGGAAATCCCAAAAAACGGTGACTGAAATCAAAGAATGGGTTGTTTTGCCATTCTTGACCCTGTAAAACAGTGAGCCTATACACAATGGCAGCCCCTGTGTTTTCCAGTTGCCTGATTTTTATGCGAGTTTACGGTTCTGTCCAGAACTTGACCGATTGATCGCCAAGGATACAGATCTCCAATATGGGTAAAAGTCTCGTTATTGTCGAGTCTCCAGCGAAAGCGAAGACCATCAACAAGTACCTGGGCTCGGATTTTATTGTTAAGTCCAGTGTTGGCCACATTCGTGACCTGCCAGTCAGTGGCAGTGGTAGCCAGTCAGACCCGAAAGAGCGCGCCAGGCAGGCCGCTGCCACCCGCAAGATGAGCCCGGACGAAAAAGCCGAGCACAAGAAGCGTAAGGCCCGTGAACAGCTGGTTGCCCGCATGGGGGTAAATCCCGATAACGACTGGAGCGCCCGTTACGAGATCCTGCCCGGTAAGGAAAAGGTCGTCAGCGAGCTAAAGCGCCTGGCCAAGAATGCCGACCACATCTATCTGGCAACGGATTTGGACAGGGAGGGGGAAGCCATCGCCTGGCACCTTCAGGAGACCATTGGCGGCGAGCCGGAAAAGTATCGCCGCGTGGTGTTCAACGAAATTACCAAGCGGGCCATCCAGGAAGCGTTCAAGGACCCTGGAGAGCTGGATAACAACCGGGTAAATGCCCAGCAGGCGCGCCGGTTCCTGGATCGCGTTGTGGGTTACATGGTTTCGCCGCTGCTCTGGGCCAAGATTGCCCGGGGCCTGTCTGCTGGCCGGGTTCAGTCGGTTGCCGTGCGCCTGATCGTTGAGCGTGAGCGGGAAATCCGCAAGTTCGTGCCGGAGGAATTCTGGCAGCTGCACGCAGACCTGACCGCAGAAGGAACCAGGGACCCGGTTCGGTTCGAGGTTACCCGCTACAACGACAAGCCCTACCGTCCGGTTAATGATGTTCAGAGCAAGGAACATGTTGACCGTCTGAAAGCCGGTAGCTTCAAGGTGGCCAAGCGGGAAGACAAGCCAACCCGTTCACGGCCCTCTGCTCCCTTTATTACCTCGACACTGCAGCAGGCGGCGAGCAACCGCATGGGCTTCAGTGTCAAGAAAACCATGATGCTGGCCCAGCGCCTGTACGAGGCGGGCTACATCACCTACATGCGTACAGACTCGACCAACCTGAGCCAGGATGCCGTAACCGGCTGTCGCGAGTTTATTCAGAAACAGTTCGGTGATCGCTACCTGCCTGAGAAGCCCCGCGTGTACGGTAGCAAGGAAGGCGCCCAGGAGGCCCACGAGGCCATCCGGCCTACTGACGTATCCCGCAGGCCTACCGATATCAGTGGCCTGGAAAAGGATGCGGAGAAGCTTTACGACCTGATCTGGCGCCAGTTTATCGCCTGCCAGATGGCGGATGCCGAATTCCTCAGCACCTCCATCGTTGTGGCCAATGGTGACTACGAACTGCGTACCCGTGGTCGCATCGTCAAGTTCGAAGGTTTCCTGAAAGCTGCGCCCCAGTCAGCCAAGAAAGACGAAGACGTGGCGCTGCCAGACATCAAGGTAGATCAGCCCCTGGATCTCAAGAAGCTGGATCCGACCCAGCATTTCACCAAGCCTTCGCCGCGCTATACCGAAGCCAGCCTGGTCAAGGAACTGGAAAAGCAGGGTATTGGTCGTCCTTCTACCTACGCATCCATTATTTCCACCATCCAGGATCGTGGTTACGTGCGGCTTCAGAACCGCCGTTTTTACGCCGAGAAGATGGGCGAGATTGTTACCGAACGGTTGGCAGAATCTTTCCCGAACCTGATGGATTACGATTTTACCGCACGCCTGGAAGGCGAGCTGGACGAGATTGCCGAAGGCGACGTTCAGTGGAAGAAGGTGCTGAACGACTTCTACGCCAAGTTCCGTAACCAGCTCGAAAGTGCGGAAAAGACCGACGGCGGTATGCGGGCCAACACACCCACAGAAACCGATATTCCTTGCCCCAGCTGTGGCCGTAACATGCAGATTCGCGTGGCCAGTACCGGGGTATTCCTGGGTTGTTCCGGCTATTCATTGCCGCCCAAGGAGCGTTGCAAGACCACCATTAACCTGGTGTCTGGCGACGAAGTGGTCAGTGCCGATGAAGATGTGGAAGGTGAAGGCGAAACCCGCCTGCTGCGTATGAAGCGCCGCTGTCCGAAATGCGGCACGGCCATGGACAGCTACCTGATTGATGAAAAGCGCAAGCTGCACGTGTGCGGTAACAACCCCGACTGCTCCGGCTACGAAGTGGAAGAGGGCAGTTTCCGCATCAAGGGCTACGACGGCCCTACGCTTGAATGCGATAAGTGTGGTTCCGAAATGCAGCTGAAAACCGGCCGCTTCGGCAAGTACTTCGGCTGCACCAACAGCGAGTGCAAGAACACCCGCAAACTGCTGAAGAACGGCGAGCCTGCGCCCCCCAAAATGGATCCGGTGCCCATGCCGGAGCTGCAGTGCCAGAAGGTAGACGACACCTACGTGCTACGTGACGGTGCCTCCGGCCTGTTCCTGGCGGCCAGCAAATTCCCGAAAAACCGGGAAACCCGGCCACCGCTGGTGATGGAGATCAAACCACACCGCAAGGAAATCGACCCGAAATACGATTACCTGATGGACGCCCCGGAGAAAGACCCCGAGGGTAACCCGACGGTGATCCGCTACAGCCGGAAGTCGAAAGAGCAGTACGTTATGTCGGAACAGGATGGCAAGGCCACCGGCTGGTCCGCCTGGTACGAAAACGGCCGCTGGGTGCCTCGGGACAAGAAGAAGTGATTCTTTTTTGCCACGAAATCCACTAAAGAACACGAAAACTGAAGAAAAGATAACTGATTTTTTGCCACGGACACTCACGGACTCTCACGGACAGTAACAAGGCAGTTTTCTCTTTTGTCCGTGTGGGGCCGTGAGTGTCCGTGGCTAATTAGTTTTCTTTTTTAGTGTTCTTTAGTGGATTTCGTGGCAAATCATTACTTCTTGCGAAGCCTCTGAATCAGCGAAGACGTATCCCAGCGGTTTCCGCCCATCTCCTGCACATCTCCGTAGAACTGGTCCACCAGCGCCGTTACCGGCAGTCTGGAGCCGTTTTTGCGGGCTTCTTCAAGGCAGATGCCCAGGTCCTTGCGCATCCAGTCCACCGCAAAGCCGTGGTTGAATTCGCCGTCGATCATGGTTCCGGAGCGGTTTTCCATCTGCCAGGACTGGGCCGCGCCCTTGGAGATCACGTCCACCACCTTGCGCACGTCCAGCTCTGCCTGTTCGGCAAAGTGCAGGGCTTCTGAAAGCCCCTGTACCAGCCCGGCAATGGCAATCTGGTTAACCATCTTGGTCTTCTGGCCGCTGCCCACAGGGCCCATCAGGTTCAGGGCCCGGGCGTAACATTCGAGTACCGGCTTAACCTTGCTGAAATCGTCGGTACTGCCGCCGCACATGATCGTCAGCTGGCCGTTCTCGGCACCTTGCTGGCCGCCGGAAACCGGGGCGTCGATAAAGCCCTGGCCCCGTGCACGGGCCGCCTGTGCCAGTGTCTCGGCAATGCCGGCAGATGCAGTGGTGTGGTCGACCAGGGTGGCTGTGGCCGGGGCGTTGCCGATGATGCCATGCGGGGCGGTGTAGACTTCTTCCAGGTCTTTATCGGCGCCCACGCAGGTCAGTACCACGTCTGCGTTGGCGACCGCATCTGCAATGCTGTCACAGGCTTTGCCCGGATACTGTTCGGCCCACTGACGGGCCTTTTCGCTGGTGCGGTTCCAAACGCTGACGTCATAGCCGGCCCGGGCAAGGTGGCCTGCCATCGGGTAGCCCATTACTCCGAGCCCGATAAACGCGATAGTTGCCATGGTCTGCTCCTGGTTCTTGTCGGATTGGTTGAATTTGTCGTGCCATGATACGAAAAAAGCCGCTGGATTCAGCGGCTTTTTTCTGGGTGAAGCAAGCTTGCAGCTTACTTCTTTGGGTAGTCGCGCTTCGGCGAGCCGGTGTACAGCTGGCGCGGACGGCCGATGCGGTTGGCACCGCTGACCATTTCGTTCCAGTGAGAGAACCAGCCGATGGTGCGGGACATTGCGAAGATCACGGTAAACATGGAAGTCGGAATACCGATGGCCTTCAGAATGATGCCGGAGTAGAAGTCGACGTTCGGGTACAGCTGGCGCTGAACGAAGTATTCGTCTTCCAGGGCAATCTTTTCCAGGCGCTGGGCAATCTTCAGCAGCGGATCGTTTTCCAGGCCAAGCTCGCTCAGCACTTCGTGAGCGGTCTGTGCCATTACCTTGGCGCGCGGGTCGAAGTTCTTGTAAACCCGGTGACCAAAGCCCATCAGGCGGAAAGGATCATCTTTGTCCTTGGCCTTGGCGATGAATTTCTCGATGTTGGACTCGTCGCCGATTTCAGCCAGCATGTCCAGGACCGCTTCATTCGCACCGCCGTGCGCCGGGCCCCAAAGGGCGGCGATGCCGGAGGCGATACACGCGTACGGGTTGGCGCCGGTGGAACCCGCCAGGCGTACGGTGGAGGTAGAAGCGTTCTGCTCGTGGTCCGCGTGGAGGATAAAGATCTTGTCCATCGCGTTGGCCAGAACCGGGTTCGGCTTGTAGTCCTCGCAAGGGGTGCCGAACATCATGTACAGGAAGTTCTCGGCGTAGGACAGGTCGTTACGCGGATACATGAACGGCTGGCCCATGGAGTACTTGTAGCACCATGCGGCGATGGTCGGCATCTTGGCGATCAGGCGATGGCCGGTAATCTCGCGCTGCTTGGGATCGGCCACATCCATCTGGTCGTGGTAGAACGCAGACAGGGCACCCACAACACCGCACATAATGGCCATGGGGTGCGCATCACGGCGGAAGCCGTTGAAGAAGTTGCGCATCTGATCGTGCAGCATGGTGTGGTTTTTGATGGTGTCGTGGAACTGCTTGTTTTCTTCAGCGCTCGGCAGTTCGCCGTTCAGGAGCAGGTAGCATACCTCGAGGAAGTCGGAATGCTCGGCCAGCTGGTCGATCGGGTAACCCCGGTGCAGCAAGACGCCTTTGGCACCATCGATGTAGGTGATGGCAGATTCGCAGGCTGCGGTAGATACAAAACCCGGGTCGTAAGTGAATACGCCTTCCTGGACGAGGCCGCGTACGTCTATAACGTCAGGGCCGACGGTGCCGGAGTAAACCGGTAGCTCAATGGATTTGTCTCCCACCGAGAGCGTGGCTTTCCTGTCGGTCATGGTGCTCTCCCGTTTGATTAGCTGTGACAGCTGATTTGCATGTGTAGATGCGCCAGAAAGCGCGTATTATCGCAAAACTGGGCGCAAAATATAGGGCGTCAGCTTTTTTTGTCAATGAGCTGGGTGCGAAAAGCACCAAATTAACATCCGGTGTAAATGAGGGATATCCCGAATGACGGCGCTTTTGCCCTGAATTCCGGTTTGTCAATAATCCTTATAGATGGGGCAGGGCGGCGCCTCGTAAGGCTTTGGCGGTTGTTGCAAGTTTGTAATTACCGGGGTGTCTCCTTATAATCCGTAGCCCGGAATCGGGGATGCACCGTTTTCTTGCATGCTTCAGCGTAGCAAGCTACCGGGTTGTTATCCGCCCTCCTGAACCAATCGGTTACCGGTATCGTACTGATTCTCCGGACCTAACATACCAACCAACCGCCGCCGGTTTTCCCGGTTTCGCGGTACCAAGAGAGAGTGTGAGAGCGCTGTGAATAGCAAACGACCAGTAAATCTCGATCTCGGCAAGTTCCATTTCCCGCTGCCAGCCATTACTTCGATCCTGCATCGTATCAGCGGCATCATCATTTTTGTTGGTGTTGCATTCCTGATGTACGGCCTGGATCTCTCCCTGTCCGGGGAAGATGGCTTCAACCGGGTTAACGAACTGCTGGACAGCTTCCTGGCAAAGCTGATTATCTGGGGCATCCTGTCTGCTCTGCTTTACCACCTTGTTGCAGGTATCAAGCACCTGCTGATGGATGCGGGTATTGCTGAAGAGCTGGAAAGTGGCCGCCTTGCCGCCAAAATCACGCTTGTGGTTTCCATTGTTCTCATCATTCTGGCTGGAGTCTGGGTATGGGCATGAACAGTGTAACGAATATTGGTCGTAACGGGATTCAGGACTGGATCATCCAGCGGGTTACTGCCTACGTATTGGCTCTGTACACGCTGTTTCTCCTTGGTTTCTTCGTAACTACAGACGTGGACTACCAGGCGTGGTCTTCCCTGTACAGCCAGGGTTGGTTCAAGATTTTCAGCCTGCTGGCGCTGTTGTCCATTGCCGGGCACGCATGGGTAGGCTTGTGGACCGTATCCACCGACTACATCAAGGCAGCAATGCCGCGCTTCCTGCTGCAGGCAGCCTGCATTCTGGTGATGTTCGTATATGTCGTGTGGGGCATTCAGATTCTGTGGGGGCTTTAATCGATGGCTAACATCAAAACCATGTCTTACGACGCGATTGTTATCGGTGGCGGCGGAGCCGGTATGCGTGCCGCCCTGCAGCTGACAGAAGCCGGTATCAATACCGCGTGTATCACCAAGGTATTTCCGACCCGTTCGCACACAGTGTCTGCCCAGGGCGGCATTACCTGTGCGATCGCAAGCGCTGATCCCAATGATGACTGGCGCTGGCACATGTACGATACCGTCAAGGGCTCCGACTATATCGGTGACCAGGACGCTATCGAGTACATGTGTTCTGTAGGTCCCCAGGCTGTATTCGAGCTGGAACACATGGGCTTGCCGTTCTCCCGTACCGAGCAGGGCCGTATCTATCAGCGTCCGTTCGGTGGCCAGTCCAAGGGTCCGGATAACCCCACCCAGGCAGCCCGTACCTGTGCCGCCGCTGACCGTACCGGTCACGCCCTGCTGCACACCCTGTACCAAGCCAACCTGAAGGGCGGCACTACCTTCCTGAACGAGTGGTATGCCGTAGACCTGGTCAAGAACAGCAAAGACGAAGTGGTTGGTGTTGTAGCCATCGAGATCGAATCCGGTGAAGTGGCTTACATCAAGTCCAAGGCTACCGTTCTGGCTACCGGTGGTGCTGGCCGTATCTACGCCTCTACCACCAACGCCATGATCAACACCGGCGACGGTATCGGTATGGCGCTGCGTGCCGGTTTCCCGGTGCAGGACATGGAAATGTGGCAGTTCCACCCGACCGGTATTCACGGTGCTGGCACCCTGGTTACAGAAGGTTGTCGGGGTGAGGGTGGTTACCTGATCAACGCCGAAGGTGAGCGTTTTATGGAGCGCTATGCTCCGAACGCGAAAGACCTGGCTGGCCGTGACGTTGTGGCCCGTTCCATGGTTCTGGAAATCCTGGAAGGTCGCGGTTGTGGTCCCGACAAGGATCACGTGCTGCTGAAGCTGGATCACCTGGGTGAAGAAACCCTGAACCTGCGCCTGCCGGGCATCTGCGAGTTGTCCCGTACCTTTGCGCACGTTGACCCGGTTAAAGAGCCGATCCCGGTCGTTCCGACCTGTCACTACATGATGGGCGGTGTTCCCACCAACGTAGGTGGCCAGGCCCTGACCCAGGATGAAAACGGCAACGACAAGCCTATTCCCGGCCTGTTTGCCTGTGGTGAAGCAGCTTGTGTGTCTGTGCACGGCGCTAACCGTCTGGGTGGTAACTCCCTGCTGGACCTGGTGGTCTTCGGTCGTGCAGCTGGCCTGCACATTGAAGAGCAGCTGCGTGGCGGCTTCGAGGTTGATGGCGCCAGCGAAGAAGATATCAAGCGTGCCATGGCTCGCCTGGAGCGTCTGGACAGTGCCTCTGAAGGTGAGGATGTAGCCAAGGTTCGTAAGGATCTGCAGAACTGCATGCAGCTGTACTTCGGCGTATTCCGTGACGGCGAGAGCATGGAGAAGGGTGTCAAGCTGCTGGAAGAGATCGGCGAGCGTGTTCGCAAGACCAAGCTGGCCGATACCAGCAAGGCGTTCAACACTGCCCGTATCGAAGCGCTGGAGCTGGATAACCTGTACGAAGTTGCCTACGCAACAGCCAAGTCTGCGATCGAGCGTAAAGAAAGCCGTGGTGCGCACGCCCGTAACGACTTTACCGAGCGTGACGACGAGAACTGGCTGAAGCACTCCATGTACTTCCCGCTGGACAAGCGTGTTGGCAAGCGAGACGTGAACTTCGCACCGAAAACGGTTCCGACTTTCCAGCCGAAAGTCCGGACCTACTAAGGGGGTATCCTGAATATGTTGGTAAGCCTGTATCGCTATAATCCGGAAACCGATAATGCCCCTTACATGCAGGATGTCGAAATCGAGATTCCTGCGGGCAAAGATCTCATGGTTCTGGATGTTCTGAACCTGGTGAAGGAAAAAGACCCTTCCATGAGCTATCGTCGTTCCTGCCGTGAGGGTGTTTGTGGCTCTGATGGCATGAACATGAACGGCAAGAACGGCCTGGCTTGTATCACTCCGGTGTCGGATGTGGTCAAGAACAACAAGCTGGTTCTGCGCCCGCTGCCGGGCCTGCCGGTTATCCGTGACCTGGTCGTGGATATGAGTCTGTTCTACAAGCAGTACGAAAAAGTTATGCCGTATCTTGTAAACGACAATCCGGCTCCGGCCATTGAGCGCCTGCAGTCGCCGGAAGATCGTGAAAAGCTGGACGGCCTGTACGAATGTATCCTGTGTGCATGCTGCTCCACCGCTTGTCCGTCGTTCTGGTGGAACCCTGACAAGTTCATTGGTCCGTCTGGCCTGCTGCAGGCCTACCGCTTCCTGGCGGACAGCCGCGACACTGCCCAGGCAGAGCGACTGGCGAACCTGGATGACCCGTTCAGTGTTTTCCGCTGCCGCGGCATCATGAACTGCGTAAGTGTTTGTCCGAAAGGCCTGAACCCCACAAAGGCGATTGGCCATATCCGGAACCTGTTGCTGCAACGAGCCACCTGACAGGCAAAATCTGCAGCACCAGCTATACTGGTGTTCTGACACCAGTTAGTACCCTCGAAGGCCTCGCTATATGCGGGGCCTTCAACCAAAGGCTTATAGTCAAAAGTCTTATCGGGGTGCAAACTTATGCGCGCTGTCTGCTTGGGCTTATCCAGTCTGGCTGATGGCGCAGCTGAGTATAAAAATCACTGGGGACGGAAAACATCCTTGCAGGGTGTGGTGGCCAAAAGTCATGCCGTAATAACCCGTATTGACTGAGATTTACCCCTGGCCGACCATACTCGCTCCCCCGCACCAGCCCAAGGTGAGCTATTCAAAATGCACGAAAGCATCATGGAGCAGTTATGGCAGACTTCCCACCTGCAAGGTGGAAATCTGGCCTACGTTGAACAGCTTTTTGAGACCTACCTGACAGACCCCAATTCAGTTCCCGAAGAGTGGAGAAGCTACTTCGACAAGCTTCCGAGTGTTGATGGCTATAAAGGCCGCGACATCGTTCACTCGACCATCCGCGAACAGTTCGAGCATATCTCCCGCAACCAGCGTTTTCTTGCCAGTAGTGGTGTGCCTGCAAGCGCCACGTCAGATGCTGACAAGAAGCAGATCCGTGTTCTGCAGCTGATCAATGCGTACCGGTTCCGTGGTCACCAGGAATCAAAGCTCGATCCGCTGGGCGTCTGGCAGCGTCAGCCTGTTGAAGATCTCGAGCCCTCGTTCCACGAACTGGGCGAGTCTGACCTGGATCTCGAATTCCAGACAGGTTCACTGAATTTCGGCTCCGAGACCATGAAGCTCGGAGACATCGTGCAAGGCCTGCGCCAAACCTACTGCGAAAGCATTGGCGCCGAATATATGCACGTGGTGGATACCCGCATCAAGCGTTGGTTCCAGCAGCGGATGGAGCCAGTACGCTCCCGCCCTGAGTACGAAGCGGAAACCCGCAAGCACGTGCTCGAGCGTCTCACCGCTGCCGAAGGCCTGGAAAAATATCTGGGCTCCCGTTATCCGGGCGTCAAGCGTTTTGGCCTGGAAGGTGGCGAAAGCCTGATTCCGTGCCTGGACGAACTGATTCAGCGTGCCGGCTCCTACGGTGCCAAGGAAATCGTGCTGGGCATGGCACACCGTGGCCGTCTGAACGTGTTGATAAACACCCTGGGCAAGAATCCGAAGGAACTGTTTGACGAGTTCGAGGGCAAGAAGCTCGCGGATTCCGGCTCCGGTGATGTGAAATACCACCAGGGCTTCTCGTCCAACGTGATGACTCCGGGTGGCGAAGTGCACCTGGCAATGGCATTCAACCCGTCACACCTGGAAATCGTATCTCCGGTGGTTGAGGGTTCTGTCCGTGCCCGCCAGGATCGTCGTGGCGATACCGACGGCAGCACTGTGCTTCCGATCGTTATGCACGGCGACGCGGCCTTTGCCGGGCAGGGCGTTGTGATGGAAACCTTCCAGATGTCCCAGACCCGGGGCTTCGGTGTAGGTGGTACCATCCACATCGTCATCAACAACCAGGTTGGCTTTACCACCAGCAAGCAGGAAGACGCCCGTTCTACCGAGTACTGTACCGATGTGGCGAAAATGGTTCAGGCGCCGATTCTGCACGTGAATGCAGACGACCCAGAAGCCGTGCTGTTTGTAACCCAGATGGCCATGGACTACCGCAACGAGTTCAAGCGGGACGTGGTTATCGATCTGGTTTGCTACCGTCGCCGTGGCCACAACGAGGCCGACGAGCCGGCTGCTACCCAGCCGCTGATGTACGACAAGATCCGCAAGCTGAAAACCACTCGCGCTCTGTACGCAGATCAGCTGGTTGAAGCCGGTGTGATCAGCGAAGACGAAGCCAAGCAGATGGAGAACGACTACCGTGACGCACTCGACAAGGGTGAACACGTGGTCAAGTCCCTGGTCAAGGAGCCGAACAAAGAGCTCTACGTTGACTGGACTCCGTTCCTGGGCCACGAGTGGACTGCCAAGTGCAAGACCAGCGTTCCCCTGAAAACGATCCAGAAGCTGGGCAAGAAACTGACCCAGGTTCCGGAAGGCTTCAGCATCCAGCGCCAGGTTTCCAAGATCGTTAACGATCGGGAAAAGATGACTGCCGGTGCCCTGTCTATGAACTGGGGCTATGGCGAGATGATGGCGTACGCCACCTTGCTGAACGAAGGTCACCCGATCCGTCTGACCGGCCAGGACGTTGGCCGTGGTACCTTCTCGCACCGCCACGCGGTACTGCACAATCAGAAGGATGGCTCTACCCACATTGCGCTGAAAGAGCTGGCCGAAGACCAGCCGAAATTCGAAATCTATGACTCGCTGCTGTCTGAAGAAGCGGTTATGGCCTTCGAATACGGTTACAGCACCACCACGCCGAACGCACTGATTGTTTGGGAAGCCCAGTTCGGTGACTTCGCCAACGGTGCCCAGGTGGTGATCGACCAGTTCCTGACCAGTGGCGAGCACAAGTGGGGCCGTCTGTGTGGCCTGACCCTGCTGCTGCCTCATGGTTACGAAGGGCAGGGGCCGGAGCACAGCTCTGCGCGCCTGGAGCGTTTCCTGCAGCTGTGTGCCGAGCACAATATCCAGGTCTGCGTACCCACCACGCCGTCCCAGGTATTCCACATGCTGCGTCGCCAGGTGAAGCGCCCGCTGCGTAAGCCGCTGGTTGCGATCACACCGAAGAGCCTGCTGCGTCACAAAGAGGCGATCTCCGGCCTGGATGACCTGACTTCAGGTACCTTCCAGACAGTACTGCCCGAGAAAGAACCTTCTGATCCGAAGAAAGTCACCCGTGTGATCATGTGTAGCGGCAAAGTCTACTATGATCTTCTGGAGAAGAAGAAAGCGGACGAACGTGACGATGTGGCCATCGTTCGCCTCGAGCAGTTGTATCCGTTCCCGGCAGACGATCTGGACGAAATTCTGGGCCAGTACACCAAGCTCAAGAGCGCGGTCTGGTGTCAGGAAGAGCCTATGAACCAGGGCGCCTGGTACTGCAGTCAGCACCACATGCGGCACGCACTGCAGCGCCTGAACCCGAAACTGCACCTTGAGTACGCCGGTCGTGATGCTTCTGCTGCTCCTGCCTGTGGACACATGTCTGTTCACATCGAAGAGCAGAAGAAACTGGTTAACGACGCGTTTGGAATCTGACGAGCTACCGAACTAAGGATTTGTAATGTCAACTGAGATTAAAGCCCCCGTTTTCCCTGAGTCGGTTGCCGAAGGCACCGTCGCGACCTGGCACAAGCAGCCCGGCGAAGCCTGCTCCCGTGACGAGCTGATTGTCGATATTGAAACCGACAAGGTTGTGCTTGAAGTGGTTGCACCGGCTGATGGTGTGATTGAAGAAATAGTTAAAGGCGAAGGCGACACCTGCGAAAGCGGTGAAGTGATCGGCCGATTCAAGGAAGGCGCCGCAGGCGAGTCCAAGCCTGCTGAAAGCAAGCCGGAAGCCAAGGCCGAAGCGCCCCAGGAAGAAGCCGCTGCTTCCTCCGGCGACGCTATCCTGAGCCCGGCTGCCCGCAAGCTGGCCGAAGAGAACAGCGTTGATCCGGCTGCTGTAAAGGGCACCGGTAAAGACGGTCGTGTTACCAAGGAAGACGTTCAGAACCACGTAGACAGCAACAAGTCTTCCGGTGCTGCCGCCGCCAAGCCGGCCGCCGCTCCGGCGCTGGAAGTTGCCCAGGGCGAGCGCGCCGAGAAGCGCGTTCCGATGACCCGCCTGCGTGCCAGCATCGCCAAGCGCCTGGTGGATGCCCAGCAGACCGCCGCTATGCTGACTACGTTCAACGAAGTGAACATGGCTCCGATCATGGAGCTGCGCAAGCAGTACCAGGAAAGCTTTGTGAAGCGCCACGGCATCAAGCTGGGCTTCATGTCTTTCTTCACCAAGGCAGCGACCGAAGCCCTGAAGCGCTTCCCGGCCGTTAACGCGTCCATCGATGGTAACGACATGGTTTACCACGGTTACCAGGACGTCGGCGTAGCCGTGTCTACCGACCGTGGCCTGGTTGTACCGGTTCTGCGTGACACCGACGCCATGGGCCTGGCCGACATCGAGAAGAAGATTGTCGAGTACGGCACCAAGGCGAAAGACGGCAAGCTGGGCATCGAAGAGATGACCGGCGGCACCTTCACCATCACCAACGGTGGTATTTTCGGTTCCCTGATCTCCACGCCGATCCTGAACCCGCCGCAGACTGCGATTCTGGGTATGCACAAGATCCAGGAGCGCCCGATGGCGGTGAACGGCAAGGTTGAAATCCTGCCGATGATGTACCTCGCGCTGTCATACGACCACCGTATGATCGACGGTAAGGAAGCGGTGCAGTTCCTGGTTGCGATCAAGGAAATGCTGGAAGACCCGGCCCGTATCCTGCTGGACGTGTAAGCTGACACTCAACGAATTCGATAACAGGAAAGATTATGCCCGATAAATTCGACGTTATTGTCATTGGCGCAGGCCCCGGCGGTTATGTGGCCGCCATCAAGGCTGCTCAGCTGGGTCTGAAGACTGCCTGTGTAGAATCCTGGACCGGCAAAGACGGCAAAAGCCAGGTTCTGGGCGGCACCTGCCTGAACGTGGGCTGTATCCCGTCCAAGGCACTGCTGGAAGTGACTCACAAGTTCGAGGAAGCAAGCCACGACTACGAGTCCATGGGTATCCTGGCCAAGAGCGTTGATATTGACGTTGCCAAGATGATGGAGCGTAAGGATGGCATCGTTAAGCAGCTGACCGGTGGTATCGCCGGTCTGTTCAAGGCTAACGGTGTAACCCCGATCCACGGCCACGGCAAGCTGCTTGCCGGCCGCAAGGTTGAAGTGACCGATAAAGACGGCAACACCAAGACCTACGAAGCCGACAACGTGATCCTGGCGACCGGCTCCAAGCCGATCGAAATCCCGCCGGCTCCGTTTGACGGTGATTACATCGTCGATTCCGAAGGCGCGCTGGAATTTACCGAAGTTCCCAAGCGTCTGGGCATCATCGGCGCTGGCGTAATCGGCCTGGAACTGGGTAGCGTCTGGGCTCGCCTGGGTGCCGAAGTTACCGTGATCGAAGCCCAGGACACTTTCCTGCCGGTTGTTGACCAGCAGGTTGCCAAGGATGCTCTGAAGCAGTTCAAGAAGCAGGGCCTGAACATCATCACCGGTGCCCGCATGACCGGTGCTGAAGTGAAGCGCAAGCTGGTTTACGTGAACTACGAAGACTCCAAGGGCAAGCAGGAAGCCAAGTTCGACAAACTGATTGTCGCTGTTGGCCGTCGTCCGTACACCGATGGTGCGTTGGCTGAAGATTCCGGCGTAACCATGGATGAGCGCGGCTTCATCTTTGTAGACGACAACTGCAAGACCGAAGCACCGGGCGTATGGGCCGTAGGTGACATCGTTCGTGGTCCGATGCTGGCACACAAAGCGTCTGAAGAAGGCGTTATGGTTGCCGAGCGTATCGCAGGCCACAAGCCGCAGGTCAATTACGACTGCATCCCCAACGTAATCTACACCGCGCCGGAAGTTGCCTGGGTTGGCAAGACCGAAGAGCAGCTGAAAGCTGAAGGTGAAGAATACAACGTGGGTACTTTCCCGTTTGCGGCCAACGGTCGTGCCATGGCGGCAAACGCCACGGGTGGTATGGTCAAGATCATCGCAGACGCGAAGACCGACCGCATTCTGGGCTTCCACGTAGTTGGCCCCCAGGCTTCTGAAATCGTTGCCCAGGGCGTGATCGCCATGGAATTCGGTTCCAGTGCCGAAGATCTGGCCCTGACCTGTTTCGCGCACCCGACTCTGTCCGAGTCAGTGCATGAAGCGGCCTTGGCCGTTGCCGGTGGAGCGATTCACGTCGCCAACCGTCGCAAGAAGAAGTAATTCGTTATCGGATTGAGCGGGGCGCCTTTTGGCGCCCCGCTGCCGGTTACTCTCCGTACGTGGTTATCATCCATCTAAAGACGGGACATTAACTATGAATTTGCACGAATATCAGGGCAAACAGCTTTTCGCTGAATATGGCCTGCCGGTATCCCAGGGCATCGCCTGCGATACTCCTCAAGAAGCTGTAGACGCTGCCACTGAAATTGGCGGTGACGCATGGGTTGTCAAAGCACAGGTTCACGCTGGTGGCCGTGGTAAGGCCGGCGGTGTAAAGCTGGTTAAAGACAAAGAAGAAATCCGTGCCTTCGCACAGAACTGGCTGGGCAAAAACCTGGTAACTTACCAGACTGACGAAAACGGCCAGCCGGTCAGCAAGATTCTGGTTGAATCCCTCACCGACATCGACCAGGAGCTGTACCTGGGCGCGGTTGTTGACCGTGGCACCCGTCGTATCGTTTTCATGGCCTCTACTGAAGGCGGCGTGGAAATCGAGAAAGTTGCCGAAGAAACTCCTGAAAAGATCCTGAAAGCCGAAATCGATCCGCTGGTAGGCGCTCAGCCTTACCAGGGCCGCGAGCTGGCATTCAAACTGGGTCTGGAAGGCAAGCAGATCGGTCAGTTCACCAAGATTTTCCTGGGCCTGGCCAAGCTGTTTGAAGAGTGTGACCTGGCTCTGGTTGAGATCAACCCGCTGGTTATCACTCCGGCTGGCGACCTGCACTGCCTGGACGCCAAGATCGGTGTAGACGGCAACGCCCTGTACCGTCAGAAGAAAATCCACGACATGCGCGACCCTTCCCAGGAAGACGCCCGTGAAGCCGAAGCGGCCAAGTGGGAACTGAACTACGTAGCCCTGGAAGGCAACATCGGCTGTATGGTTAACGGTGCTGGCCTGGCCATGGGTACCATGGACATCATCAAGCTTGCCGGCGGCCAGCCTGCCAACTTCCTGGACGTAGGTGGCGGCGCGACCAAAGAGCGCGTTACCGAAGCGTTCAAGATCATCCTGTCTGACGACGCAGTACAAGCCGTTCTGGTTAACATCTTCGGTGGTATCGTTCGCTGCGACATGATCGCTGAAGGCATCATCGGTGCCGTTAAAGAAGTAGGCGTTAAAGTGCCGGTTGTGGTTCGTCTGGAAGGCAACAACGCTGACCTGGGCGCCAAGGTTCTGGCTGAAAGTGGCCTGAACATCATCGCCGCCACCAGCCTGGCGGATGCCGCAGAGCAAGTCGTTAAAGCCGCAGGGGGTAAATAATGAGCATCCTGATCAACAAAGACACCAAGGTTATCTGCCAGGGCTTTACCGGCGCACAGGGTACTTTCCACTCTGAGCAAGCCATTGCCTACGGCACCAAGATGGTTGGCGGTGTAAGCCCGGGTAAGGGCGGTACCGAGCACCTGGGTCTGCCGGTGTTCAACACCGTTCGTGACGCCGTAGAAAAGACCGGTGCAGAAGCCACCGTTATCTACGTACCGGCTCCGTTCTGTAAAGACGCCATCATTGAAGCAGCCGATGCCGGCATCAAGCTGATCGTATGTATCACTGAAGGCATCCCGACCATCGACATGCTGTACGCCAAGGAATACGTTGATCGTGCCGGCGTTCGCATGATTGGTCCGAACTGCCCGGGTGTAATCACTCCGGACGAGTGCAAGATCGGCATCATGCCTGGCCATATCCACAAGAAGGGTAAGGTTGGCATCGTATCCCGCTCCGGCACGCTGACTTACGAAGCCGTGAAGCAGACTACTGACTACGGCTTTGGCCAGTCTACCTGTATCGGTATCGGTGGTGACCCGATTCCTGGCTCCAACTTCATCGATATCCTGGCCCTGCTGCAGGAAGATCCGGAAACCGAAGCTATCGTGATGATCGGTGAGATCGGTGGTACTGCCGAAGAAGAAGCGGCTGCGTTCATCAAAGAGAACGTAACCAAGCCCGTGGTTTCCTACATTGCCGGTGTTACTGCACCTCCAGGCAAGCGTATGGGCCACGCGGGCGCCATCATCTCAGGTGGTAAGGGTACTGCAGACGAGAAGTTTGCCGCCCTGGAAGACGCCGGCGTTAAAACCGTGCGCAGCCTGGCCGAAATCGGCAAGGCCCTGAAGGAAGTGACTGGCTGGTAATCAGTCCGGTTTCAAGCCTTTAACAAACCCCCCGGATTCGCGAGAATTCCGGGGGTTTTGCGTTATGTGGCCAGGCTTTTGATTCGCTTTGCTTAACGCAGGGCAGTGTTGCGTCTATAATGCCCGGTCAGCCCGCTTCCCGCAGCCGTATGTATTCTGGCCGAAACGGGCACTTTATAAACAGAAAGAAGGAGTTCGTGCTTTGAGTTCTGTCGATTCCCAGCAAAGAGTGTTGTCCGGCATGCGTCCGACCGGCAAGCTGCACCTCGGCCACTACCACGGTGTGCTGAAAAACTGGGTCAAGCTCCAGCACGAGTATGAGTGCTTCTTCTTCGTTGCAGACTGGCATGCCTTGACCACCCAGTACGACGACACCTCCGGTATCGAGCAAAGTGTTTGGGACATGGTTATCGACTGGCTGGCCGCCGGCGTGAACCCGGGTTCCTCTACCATGTTCATTCAGTCCCAGGTGCCGGAACACGCTGAGTTGCACCTCCTGTTGTCGATGATCACGCCGCTGGGCTGGCTCGAGCGTATTCCAACCTACAAAGACCAGCAGGAAAAGCTCAAGGAAAAGGATCTCGCCACCTATGGTTTTCTGGGTTACCCACTGCTGCAGACAGCGGATATCCTGATGTATCGTGCCGGTAAAGTGCCAGTCGGCGCAGACCAGGTTTCCCATGTGGAGATTACCCGGGAAATCGCTCGTCGCTTTAACCATATCTATGGCCGTGAGCCGAATTTCGAAGAGCTTTCGGAAGCGGCCATCGTCAAGATGGGCAAGAAGAACGCCAAGCTTTACCGCAACCTGAAGAAACGTTACCAGGAAGAGGGCGATGTGGAAGCCCTGGAAACGGCCCGGGCACTGTTGAAAGAGCAGCAGAATATTTCCCTGGGCGATCGCGAGCGGCTTTATGGCTACATCGAAGGCGGCGGCAAGGTGATTCTGCCTGAGCCCCAGCCGCTGCTGACCCCGGAATCCAAGATGCCGGGGCTGGACGGACAGAAGATGTCCAAGTCCTACAACAACTACATCGGCCTGCGGGAAGAGCCGGACAGCGTGGCGCAGAAAATTCGCACCATGCAGACCGACCCGCAGCGGGTGCGCCGTACCGACCCTGGCGAACCGGAGAAGTGCCCGGTTTGGGGCATGCACAAGGTGTACTCAGACGAGAAGACCTGCCAGTGGGTACAGGAAGGCTGCCGCAGTGCCGGTATTGGCTGCCTGGATTGTAAGAAACCGCTGATCGATTCCATTATCGAAGAGCAGAAACCGCTGCACGAGCGGGCCAGGGAGTATGAGGGCAACCCGGACCTGGTTCGCTCCATCCTTGAAGAAGGGCGTGAGCAGGCCCGTGATGCGGCCCGCGATACCCTTGAGGAAGTCCGCGCGGCCATGGGGCTCAGTTACCGCTGAGCCAGGCCGGGCAACCCCGACCAGAGGTGAAAAGGTATGACGGACGAAAGCACGGAATTAGCTGACGCCCCGGCGGATACCCCGGTGCAGGAACCCCTTGCACGGGTGTCTGGCAAGCCCCTGGTCGACCTGCCGAAAGGTCTCTACATTCCACCGGATGCACTGGCAGTTTTCCTGGAGGCCTTTGAGGGGCCCCTGGATTTACTGTTGTACCTGATTCGCCGCCAGAACATGAATATTCTGGATATCGACGTCAGCGAAATCACCCGGCAGTACATGGATTACATCGGTGCCGTGGAAGCCATGCGCTTCGAACTGGCGGCGGAGTACCTGGTGATGGCCGCCACCCTGGCGGAGATCAAGTCCCGGATGTTGCTGCCTCGCCAGGAAACTGACGATGAGGATGATATCGATCCGAGGGCAGAACTGATCCGCCGGCTGCAGCAATACGAGCGGTTCAAGCAGGCGGCAGAAGATATCGACGAAATGCCCCGCATGGAGCGGGACACCTTTGCCGGTTCTGCCGCACTGCCGAAGCTGCCGTCGTCTCAGCCGCACCCGGATGTCGATATGAGGGAGCTTCTGCTGGCACTGCGTGGTGTGCTGCAACGGGCCGACCTGTTTACCAGCCACCATGTGGAGAGGGAACGGCTGTCTACCCGGGAACGCATGTCCCATATCCTGGCCAGCCTTCAGGGAGACCGGTTCGTGACCTTCGAAAGCCTGTTCACCATCGAAGAAGGCCGGCTTGGTGTGGTGGTAACCTTTCTGGCAACGCTGGAACTGGTCAAGGAACAGCTGATTGAAATTGTGCAGGCAGAGGTTCTCGGGTCCATTCACGTGCGCGCCCGTGCTGCCAGCTAAGGGATATCCAGAGCCATGAACGAAGACCAGTTGGACCGCATTCGTTGTATCACCGAGGCCGCCTTGCTGGCCGCCGGAAAGCCCCTGTCGCTGGATCAGCTCCGGGAGTTGTTCGACGAAGGCGATCGCCCGGCCCGGCAGGTTATGGAGCACGTGCTGGTGCTGCTGGAGCAGTCCTGTGAAGGCCGCGGTTTCGAGCTGAAGAAAGTTGCCAGCGGTTACCGGTTGCAGGTGAGGGAAGAGTTCGCGCCCTGGGTTGGCCGGCTGTTCGAGGAAAAGCCGCAGCGTTATTCCCGGGCGTTGCTGGAAACCCTGGCACTGATTGCCTACCGGCAACCGATTACCCGGGGCGAGATTGAAGAAATCCGTGGCGTTACGGTAAGCAGCAATATCATTCGCACCCTGCTTGAGCGAGAGTGGGTGCGGGTAGTGGGCCATCGCGATGTGCCGGGCAGGCCGGCCATGTATGCCACCACCCGACAATTTCTTGATTATTTCAACCTGACCGGGCTCGATGAGTTGCCTCCGTTGTCGGAAGTGCGGGATCTCGAAGAGATCGGTCGGGAGATAGAACGCAATATGCAGGGCGAAATCGAACTCGATGCGCCCGACCAGACACTTCACTGATGCCACCGGCATCAGCTATTCAGTAAGGATGTAATACATGGCGGCATCTAGCCCCGGAAAACCAGGCGCAGCAAAGAAACCGGCACGCGGCGACCAGGCCCTGAGTGAAGGCCCGGAGCGCATTCAGAAACTCCTGGCCCGTGCCGGTGCCGGATCACGCCGGGAAATCGAGGGCTGGATGGAGTCCGGCCGCCTGCTGGTCAACGGCCAGCCGGCGCAGCCCGGGCAGAAAGCCACCATTGACGACTCCTTCGAACTGGACGGCAAGGTTCTGGACGTAAGCTCGGCCGCCCAGGTGGTTCGCCGGGTGCTGATCTACAACAAGCCCGAAGGCGAAGTGACCAGCCGTAAAGATCCGGAAGGCCGCCCGACGGTATTTGACCGGCTGCCACGGCTGAAAGATCAGCGCTGGATTTCCATTGGTCGCCTGGATATCAACACCACCGGACTGGTGCTGTTCACCACCGACGGCGAACTGGCCAACCGGCTCATGCATCCGTCCCGCCAGATTGACCGTGAATACGCGGTACGGGTGTTTGGTGAAGTAGACGACGCCATGCTGGAGCGCTTGCGGGAAGGTGTGTTGCTGGAAGACGGCATGGCCAAGTTTTCCGATATCGCGCCCGCCGGTGGCAGCGGCATGAACCGCTGGTTTCATGTAACCCTGCTGGAAGGCCGCAACCGGGAAGTGCGCCGCCTGTGGGAATCCCAGGGTGTGCGGGTAAGCCGCCTGAAGCGTGTCCGTTACGGGCCAATCTTCCTGCCCAGCCGTCTGACCCTGGGCAAGTGGGAAGAGCTGGACCAGAAAGCGGTCGATACCCTGAGTCGCACGGTTGACCTTGCACCGGTGAGTATCCCCCAGAAAACGCCCGGGGAACAGGCTGAACACGATCGGAGACGCCGCAAGAGCCCGGGTAAATCGCTGCAGCGTGCCCGCAAAGGCAGCTGGCAGGTCTCTGATTCCGCCCCGGCCCGTCCCCAACGTAAACCCCGTAGCTGACCCCTCAACGGTCCCGCCCCTGTCTGCCGGCAATCAAAATGTCCGACAAGGGGGTGGGGCCGGCAAAAGCCTGTGATAAACTCCTGCGTTTGATTGTCCCGCGTTGGCAGAGGTGAGCATCAGGTCTATGAGATTTCAGGCACCGGAAAGTCTTTCCGAACAGATCGCCCAGCATATTGGCCAGAGAATCGTTATCCGGGATCTCAAGCCCGGCGAGCGCATTCAGGAGCTGAAGGTAGCCGGAGAGCTGAACGTCAGCCGTGGCTCCGTGCGTGAGGCGCTGCTGATTCTCGAGCGCCGGCACCTGGTGGAAATCTACCCGCGCCGTGGTGCCGTGGTGTCTGACCTGACCCCGGCCTCTGTGAATGCCCTCTACGACATCTACATCGACCTGCTATGCATGCTCGGGCGCAAGGTACTGGAACGCTGGTCCGGCGACGAGCTTGGCGGCGTCATGAGCCAGGTACGGGAGATGCAGGCGGTGATCGACGCCCTGAACTCCCAGGCGCCAGACGCTGCCGAACGGGTGATCGAGGCCGGTTTTGGCGTCATGCGCTACGCATACAGCCTGGTTGAAAACCCGTTTCTGGAAGAAACCCTGGAAAACTTCCGGCCCGCCATTAGCCGGACGTACTACGTAGCGCTGGATCATTTCCGCAGTGAAATTGCCGAAACCGGTACCTTCTTCCGAAACCTGGCCGATGCGGCCGTAGCCGGCGATGCCGAGCGCCTGCAGAAGGTTATCCAGGACTTCGGTGAACACCAGCGCCAACAGGTACTGAGCATTCTCACGGAGGAGAACGCCTGACATGCGGCTCAAGTCCATTAAACTGGCCGGTTTCAAATCCTTTGTTGATCCAACCACCGTACCGTTCCCGTCGAATATGACGGCGGTAGTGGGGCCGAACGGTTGTGGCAAATCCAACATCATTGACGCCGTTCGCTGGGTAATGGGCGAGAGCTCCGCAAAGTACCTGCGGGGCGAATCCATGACAGACGTTATCTTCAACGGCTCCAGCGCCCGCAAGCCGGTGGGGCAGGCTTCCATCGAACTGGTGTTTGATAACACCGAAGGTAAGGCGCCGGGCGAGTTCGTTAAATTCAACGAAATTTCGGTAAAACGACGGGTATCCCGGGAAGGCCAGTCCGAATACTTTCTCAATGGCTCCAAGTGCCGCCGTCGAGACATTACAGACCTGTTTCTGGGCACCGGCCTGGGGCCGCGAAGCTACGCCATCATCGAACAGGGTATGATTTCCCGGTTGATCGAAGCCAAGCCGGAGGAATTGCGTGTCTACATCGAAGAAGCGGCCGGCATTTCCAAGTACAAGGAACGCCGCCGGGAAACCGAAAACCGCATCAAGCGTACCCAGGAAAACCTCGACCGGCTGACCGACCTGCGGGAAGAGCTTGGCCGGCAATTGCAGCACCTGGAGCGACAGGCGGCTGCAGCGGAAAAGTACAAAACCTACAAGCAGGAAGAGCGCCAGAAAAAAGCGGAACTTACCGTACTGCGCTGGAAGGCCCTGGATAACGACCTGCAAACCTCGCGTGGCAAGATCCGCGATACCGAGCTGGAGCTTGAAAAACTCCTGACCGAGCGGGTGAACCTGGAAACCTCCCTGGAATCCCTGCGGGAAGCCCACCACGAACGCACCGAACACTTTAACCGAGCCCAGGCCCGCTACTACGAAGCCGGCGCGGATATTGCCCGTATTGAGCAGAGCATCGAACACCAACGGGAACGCAGCCGCCAGACCGCTGCCGAGCTGGACCAGGCCATGGCCAACCAGCGGGAACTGGCCCGGGAGCTGGAACAGGACGAAGACAAGCTGGCGGGCATCCAGGAAGAACTGGATATGCTGGAGCCCGAGCAGGAGAGCCTGGCCATCCGGGCCGAGGAATCCGGCGAGAAGCTCCAGCAGGCCGAGGATGCCATGAGCGACTGGCAGCATCGCTGGGATGAATTCAGTACCCGATCCGCCGACGCTCGCCGCCAGGCAGAACTTGCCCAGTCCCGCATCCGTTCGCTGGAAGACGCCATCGAGCAGCTGCGCAACCGCAAACAGAAACTTCACGACGAAAACGAACTGCTGGAAGGCCAGCTGGACCGGGCAGAGCTGGAAGACCTGCTGGAACAGCAGGAAACCCTGGAGCTCCAGCGGGAAGAAGCGCAGGAGCGTATTCAGTCTCTGCAGGATGACGTTTATAACGCCCGCCAGAAACTCCGCGATGCCGAACAGCAGGTACAGGAGCATCGCCAGCGGGTGCAAAGCCTGCGGGCTTCCCTGGAGTCCCAGCAATCCCTGCTGGACGAACAGATGGGCAGCCAGGACGATGCGCTGCAACAATGGCTTTCAGATAACGGCCTTTCCGATGCGCCCCGGCTGGCGACCCGCCTGGCGATCGAAGACGGCTGGGAGTTTGCGGTTGAGCAGGTAATAGGCCGGTTCACCCAGGGCCTTTCGTTGCCCGGCTTTGATCAGCTGACGGGCGCGCTGGAACAGGCTCCCAGAGGCCTGGCGGTCGTTTCGGAAAATGGAAATGGCAGCCCGGAAAGCTCCGGGCTTGCCGCCAGGGTATCTGGCGTCCCGGCGCTGGATGCCATGCTGGCAAACATTGATGTGGCGGAATCTGCCGCTGACGCACTCGCGCGCCGTGAGCAACTGGCGCCGGCCGCCAGCCTGATTACCCGTGAAGGGATCTGGGTTGCCCGGGACTGGGTACTGATGCCGGACTCCGACGCCGGCCAGGTGGGCGTGATCGAGCGCCAGAAAAAGGTCACCGAGCTTGAAGCCTTGCTGGCGGAAGCCGAAGAACAGCTTGAAGCCGCTACTGACCAACTGGAACTTTTGCAGGAGCAGGGCGAACGGGCAGAGACCGCCCGGGAAGAAGCCCAGGCCAGAATCAGCGAAACCGAGCGCGATCTGGCAGCGCTGGCATCCCGCGCCAGCGGCCTGAAAGCCCGGGCAGAGCAGATTGATGCCCGGCTGTCCCGCATTCGCGACGATATTGAAGAAGTGACCGCGAGCCTGGAAGGCCAGCAGGAAAGTCTGCTGGAAGCCCGGGAGGAATGGGATATTGCGCTGGCCTCCAGCGAAGACTCCGATGAAGAAAAAGAACGCCTGCTGGAACAGCGGGATAGCCTCAGGGAGAACCTTGACCGCCTGCGCCAGGATGCCCGCCACGATCGTGACCACACCCACCAGCTTCAGCTGCAACTGCAAACCCTGCAAAGCCAGCGTGACGGCCTGAAACAGACCATTGACCGGATGCAGCTCCAGAGGGAGCGCCTGGAAGAACGGCTGGACGTGCTCCGGGAAGCCCGGGAAACCGCCGAAGAGCCCGTGGAAGACCTGCAGATGCAGCTCGAAGGCCTGCTGGAGCGGCGGCTGGCGGAAGAAGAAAAGCTGGGTGCCGCCCGGGATGCCCTGGAAGATATCGACAGGGAAGTGCGGGATCGGGAGCAGGGCCGCAGCCGTACCGAACACGTGGTGCAGGATGTGCGTGCGCAGCTCGAAAAGCTCAAGATGGAATCCCAGGCGCTGGAGATTCGTTCTGGAAATTATATCGAACAACTCAGAGAGTTAGACGTTAAACTTCAGGTAATACTTGAGCAATTGCCAGAGGACGCCGAGGAAAAAGTCTGGGCCGAAGAGCTGGAAAAGATCGGCAATCGCATCCAGCGGCTCGGGGCCATCAACCTGGCAGCCATCGAGGAGTACCAGGTTCAGGGTGAGCGCAAGAACTACCTGGATGAGCAGCACAATGATCTGATGGAAGCGCTGGAAACCCTGGATAATGCGATCCGCAAGATCGACCGGGAAACCCGTCAGCGTTTCAAGGAAACCTTTGACCAGGTGAACGGTGGCTTGCAGGCATTGTTCCCGAAAGTGTTCGGGGGAGGTAATGCCTACCTGGAGCTGACCGGGGAAGACCTCCTGGAAACCGGCGTCGCCATCATGGCCCGGCCCCCGGGCAAGAAGAACAGTACCATTCACCTGTTGTCCGGTGGTGAAAAGGCCCTGACGGCCATTGCCCTGGTATTTTCCATTTTCCAGCTCAACCCGGCGCCTTTCTGTATGCTGGATGAGGTTGATGCCCCGCTGGATGATGCCAACGTTGGCCGGTACGCCAATATGGTCAAAGAGATGTCCAAACAGGTACAGTTCATCTACATTACCCATAACAAGATCGCCATGGAGCTGGCTGACCAGTTGATGGGGGTGACCATGCACGAACCGGGCTGTTCGCGACTGGTATCGGTAGACGTAGACGAGGCAGCGGCCCTGGCCGAAGCCTGACGGGTTGGCGAAAAAGCCGCCAACCATGACAATAACGCCATCTGGGCCCGGTGTGCGTTGTATTCATTACGGGCTTTTCTTAGAGTAGCAACGTTCCGAACTGCAAACAGGACAGCAGCTTATGTCACTTAGGGAATGGTTAATCGCCATAGGTACCCTGGTAATTATTGTAATCGTGGTCGACGGTATCCGTCGCATGCATCGAGCCCGCAAGGAATCCATGGCGATTTCTTCAGGAATGGGGGCTGACGACCTGAAAGATTCCCCGCTGGATGACGACTACAACCCGGAACTGCCGAATGGCGGAGCCCGCATAGTTTCCCGGGGTAACCTGGAAGAGCGGGGCTATGTCACCCGCGACACCTCCGAACCGGACGGTTATGACGATGACGTGGAACCTGAAACAGGCTGGGGTGCCATTGATGATGAGCCCGAAGAACCTGTTCAGACACGTGTGCCCTCCCGGCCGGAACAGCCCCGGGAGTTTGCGGAGCCGGAGCCGATGGTTGAGCCGGAGCCCGAACCCGCCCCTGAGCCACAACCGGAAGTGCGCCAGCCGTCACGGCCGGTCAAGGAGCAGGAGCCTCCGGTTGTCACCTCCGAGGTCGAAGAAGATACCGCCCGCAGGGAGCCTGTGAAACCCCGTGGTAACCAGCCTCTGGCCGGTGCCAACCGCCCGGAAGCCCGGGAAGTACTGGTCATCAACGTGTTGTCCCGCAGTGGCGAGGAGTTTTCGGGCCCGGTCCTGAAAAAGCTGTTTGAAGCCTGTGGCCTGGAGCACGGCGACATGGATATCTACCATCGCCACGAAGGCTCCGATACCACCACGCCGGTGCAGTTCAGTGTGGCTAACGCGGTAGAGCCGGGCACATTCCGGCCGCAGGACATGCCCGGGATGAAAACGCCGGGTATCAGCTTTTTCATGAGCCTGCCCGGGCCGTCAAATGCCATGCAGGCATTCGAATTCATGCTGGAAACTGCCCAGACGGTGGTCCGCAACATGGGTGGCGAGCTGAAAGACGAGCGCCGCAGTGTGATGACACCGCAAACCATCGAGCACTGCCGCCAGCGCATCCGTGAATTCGAGCGTAAACAACGCTCCCATCGGGCCTAACACCCAGCCAGGACTCCCGACCTGATGACCAAAGCTTCTGCAGAAATCCAGCAGCGCGTAGCTGAGCTACGCGCCAATCTTGAAGACCACAATTACTACTACTACGTTCTGGACGAGCCCAGAATCCCCGATGCGGAATACGACCGGCTGTTCCGGGAGCTTCAGCAACTGGAGCGGGAACATCCGGAGCTGGCTTCTGACGACTCGCCTACCCGCAGGGTAGGCAGCACCCGCGACACCAGCTTCGCCGAAGTGACCCACCGGCTGCCGATGCTGTCGCTGGACAACGCCTTCAGCGAAGATGAACTGCGGGACTTCGACCGCCGGATCCGCGACCGCCTGAACACCGAAGACTCCATTGAGTACGTCTGCGAACCCAAGCTCGATGGCCTTGCGGTCAGCCTGCATTACGAGAACGGACTGCTGACCCGCGCTGCCACCCGGGGTGATGGCTACACCGGGGAAGACATCACCGCCAACATCCGAACAATTCCGTCTGTACCGCTAAAGCTTCGGGGCAGCGGCTATCCGGAGCTGGTAGAGGTGCGTGGCGAGGTGTACATGCCCAAAGCCGGGTTCGAGAAGCTGAACCAGCGGCTGGCAGAGCAGGACGAGAAGACCTTTGTTAACCCGCGTAATGCCGCCGCCGGCAGTCTGCGCCAGAAGAAATCTACCGTCACCGCCAAACGCCCGCTGGAGTTCTGCGCCTACAGCATGGCAGTAACAGACGAAAGCGTGCTGCCCGGCACCCACTGGGACAGCCTCCAGCTGGTGGCCGACTGGGGTTTCCGGATCAACCCGGAAATGCGCAAGGCCGAGGGTGCGGAAGCCTGCTTGCAGGCCTACAACGAGCTGATGGAAAAGCGTGACAGCCTGCCCTATGAAATCGACGGCATCGTGTTCAAGGTGAACCGCCTGGATCTCCAGCAACAGCTCGGGTTTGTCTCCAGGGCACCGCGCTGGGCCATTGCCCACAAGTTCCCGGCCCAGGAAGAGCTGACGGTCATTGAAGACGTCGAATTCCAGGTGGGCCGTACTGGCGCTGTTACTCCGGTTGCACGCCTGAAACCGGTGTTTGTCGGCGGCGTCACGGTTTCCAACGCCACCCTGCATAACATGGATGAAATCCGCCGTCTGGATGTGCACATCGGCGATACCGTGTTCATTCGCCGGGCAGGCGATGTTATTCCGCAGGTGGTGAAGGTGGTGCCGGAAAAACGCCCGGCTAACGCACCTTCTGTTGAAATGCCGGCGCATTGCCCGGTTTGCGGTTCCGACATTGTCCAGATTGAGGGTGAGGCGGTAGCACGCTGTTCCGGCGGCCTGTATTGCCCGGCTCAGCGCAAAGAAGCCATCCGCCATTATGCGTCCCGCAAGGCGATGGATATTGAAGGTCTTGGCGACCGGCTGATCGAAGTGCTGGTAGATGAAGGCATGGTGAGTACGGTGGCGGATCTGTACCGGCTGACCAAATTCCAGCTGGCCAGCCTTGAGCGTATGGGCGACAAGTCTGCGGGCAACCTGGTGGCGGCCATCGACCGTTCCCGTAACCCGGTGCTCTGGCGCTTCCTTTTTGCGCTGGGCATCCGGGAAGTGGGGGAGGCCACGGCCAAGTCCCTGGCGTCCCATTTCGGAACCCTGGAGGCTATTGCCGGGGCGGATGAGGAAGCCCTGCAGCTGGTTCAGGATGTCGGCCCGATCGTGGCCGGCCATATCCGCAGTTTCTTTGACCAGCCCCACAACCAGGAAACCCTGCAAGCGCTTAAAGACGCCGGTGTTACCTGGCAGGAAGAGCAAGTAGTAGCTGCTGAAGAACAGCCGCTGGCGGGTGAAACCTGGGTGCTCACCGGCACCTTGTCGCAAATGACCCGTGACCAGGCCAAGGAAAAGCTGGAGCGCCTGGGTGCCAAGGTAGCTGGCAGCGTCTCGAAAAAGACCGCTTGCGTGGTGGCGGGAGAAGCGGCCGGCTCCAAGCTCGCAAAAGCTGAGCAACTGGGTGTGCCGGTGCTGGACGAAGATGGATTGCTGGCCCTGCTCAAGGAGCACGGCTTAGAGGCCTGAAGGCCGCTGGCCGGTGAATCTGAGAACTCGCGCAGATCCCCCGGAGAACAAATTGGCTACCATGGCGTTGACCTGTAACGGTGTGTAAACCGGTTGGCTGTACGCAACCGGACACCGCCATAACAACAACGTCTTGAAACGGATTTTTGCATGCGCGCCGATTTGTTCTCCCGCACTTTTTCGACGGGCCGGCTTGCGGGCCTGGCTCTGGTTGCCCTGGCCGCGGCCGGCTGTAAAACCGAAAAGGATCCGGACGACCCCACATTGCTGGGCGCACCGCCTACCACGGCATACATCGGCGTTGAGTACTACTACAACTGGGGTGCCTACGGCGGCGAAGGCATCCTCGATTATTCCCTCACCAATGCACCGGCCTGGCTGGCCCTGGAAGATACCAGCAACAAGGCCCGGCAGGGCGTCATCATGCGCGGTGTGCCGGGGCTGACCGGCGGCGAGCGCGGCCTGGACGACCTTGGCAAAACTGAAGATATCGATATCGTGACCACTGATGGTCGCATGGCCGGGTTCCAGCCGTTTGATATCGAAGTGAAGCACAACCTGGTTTCAGTGGAGGCGCCGGAGTTTACCGAAGGTGAATCACCGGAGATCAGTGCTCCCAGGGGTGAACACTGTGCATTGCCGGAGCTTGAGCCGGAAGGCGCCCACAGTGTTTCCGAAACGGCTGCCCAGCCAACCCGCCGGGTGTATGCCAAAGTCCGGCTTGAACGGCCATCTGTTACCCGAGTTTCCATTGCCTTCCAGCTGGAGTCGGATTTCACCTGTGAAGATCCCGTTGGAGCTATTTCCCGGGAATGCCATTCCGCCGACAGCAATATGGGCCGCGCGATTGTCGGGCAGGACATTGTGGCTCTTGGCAGCGGCTCGGACCACCCGGTTGATGAAGAGGGCAATGAGCTGGCCTACGTAACGTATCAGGAAGGCCCCGAAGGCTTCTACGACCGGGGTGTCGTTACCCTGGAGCCCGGTATCAGTGAATGCTATATCCCGCTGGAAGTGATTGATGACAAGGTGGCAGAACCCACCGAGCAGGCTCGACTGGCCCTGACGGAGGTTCGCGAGGGCCTGGCGTCTCTTGGCAATAATAACGCCGGTATCAGCACCAACCTGGCCATTGCCGATAACGAACCGATGGTTGCCCTGCGAACCCTGAACGGCGGCACCAGGGACACGCTGAATGTTGACCCGGAGGTGACCGATGTAACCTCTGCGGGTTACAACGAGGAGCAGGTTTACGCTGCCATCCTGACTGGCGAGCGGGAAGGGCAGGTAAATGTAAAACTGACGGTTAGCGAACAGTGTTCTACCGTCGGAACCGGAGATTTTGTGATTGTCCAGGCCCCCGAGACTCTTCAGGGCCTTACGCTGGATCCTGAGCCCGGGACTAATGAACTGGTGTTCCCGGCAGGCGTGAACGAGGTGCAGTTCAGTATTACCGCGAAGGACTACGCAGACACCGCCGAAAGCCTGCATGACCGCCTCGCGATCCTGGTTGTTGATGTTAAGGGTCAGGCCGGCCTCGAGAACTTTGCCCGGGGCGAGAGCGACGAGCTGATGACCCTGAGCTTTAACCGACAGATAACGCCGTTGACCTGGACGGATGGATTTGTGCCCACAGACATGGCCACTGGCTCGCAAGGTGAACTGTATGTGGCGGGTCGTGGCTCCGATGATGTATTGCAGGTGCGGATCTACGACCAGAAAGGCGCGCAGTCGGGCTCCACGCTTGAATTGAATGCCGGCGCAACGGCAGCGGCCACGGAGGTGTACCTGGCCCTGGGTAAGCGAACCGAGCGGGTTGACGGTCGCAGTACAACCTACGAAGAGTTGGTGGTGGCTTATTCTGACGCTGGTCAGGCTGTTGTGGAGTTATACCGCAAAGACGGGGACACCGGTGCCTACGGACCGGTATTCGACAAATACAGGCTGGCGTTTGGCTCCTCCGGTAACGATGCCGTCAAACGAGTGGGCTATCAGGGCACCAATGGCGACCTGGTGGTTGCCGGTGAATCCGACGGCGCCTGGGGTGGACAGAGCAATTCCGGTGGCATCGACACCTTCCTGGCAGTGGTTGAAACCATCGGTGAGGAACTCAAGCTTAAGGAAGTCCACCAGGAAGGCTCAACCGGCAATGACAGGGTAGCCGGCGCCAGCACCGAGTTCTCAACTCCTATGCTGTTTGGCTATGCGCCCGGCGTGGTTGATGGCAACGGTGCTGTGGGTCCGTTCTTCTATTCGGGCACGGCAGACGGCGCGGTATACGGTATTGGTGGTGATGCCTCGGAACAACTCCGCCACGGCTTGTATGCAAACAGTACCGCATGGCTGATCGGTGACGGCCCCTGGAGCTACAGTCTGGTTGAAGTGGAAGAGGGCGATAACGAGCTGGAGCGTACAACAGGTGCAACGGCCGGGTTTGTGCTGGGCTTTACCAGCACCGGTGTGCCCAAGGCTGCCTTCACCCTTGCCTCCGTTGCAGACGCCGCTGTGAACTCCCTGGACAAGGGCGTAGCACTGGCAAGTGATGTGATTGCTGCCGGAACGCTGGATGGTGGCCAGGGCCTGTTGGCACGGGTGACCACCCAGAAGGATCCGGAGCTTTATCAGAGCTGGCAAAAAGCACTGGCGGAGCCGGGTGTGCAGTTCCTGGGCCTCGGCAACTACCGGGATGATGAGATCGTGGCCCTGGTGAACTCCGATGCCGGACACCAGGTTCTTCTGTTCAGCCCGGAAGGGCGGTTGCTGACAGCTCCGGCTGATAATCCATGAGCTAATGATCCATGACCTGATGAGCCATAAAGGGTGTCGAGGTTACCCTGAGCCGCCAGTCAGTCCGGCTTGGGGTATAACCTCGAGCTTTCCACCCGGCGGATCAGCGGCTCCGGCAAGCTCAATGGCTGTCCGGTTATTCGGTCCGCCAGGTACTCTGCCATGAGTGGTGCCCAGGTCAGGCCCTTGCTGCCGTATCCGGTCAGCAGGTAGGCGCCCGGCACTTCCTGCCCGTTTTCACCCTTGAGTTCGTCCGCCACCGGCTGATAATCATGGCTGGCGCAACGGAAAGAAACCCGACCTGCAAGCTCGCTGGCATCAGGCCCATGGTCGCCCATGACGGCAGGCAGCAGCTCTGCCAGTTGCTCGATATTTTCCTGGTGGCTTTCCAGTGTAGCGTCCGGGTTATTGTCTCTCAGGTCAAAGGTCGCACCGGTTACTGCGATTCCACTCATGGCCGGGTTCAGGTACTTGGTTCCACAGATGACCGCCCCTGGCAGGTTGTATTTTTCTGCGGGCAAGCAGGTGACCTGTCCCCGGATGGGCTTCAGCCTCAGTTTACCGTTGGCCGGGTTCAGGCTGGCGGACTCGTGACCGCCTGCAATCACCAGCCTCGCTGCGCTCAGCCGCTGGCCATCCTGACTGTCAATCGTCCAGCCTTTGCCGTCAGACCTCACCGTGCGTACATTGAAACCAAATACCCGTTGGATTCCCGGGTGATCGGCAAGGGCAGCGCAGGCCTTTGCCGGCTCAAGCCAGCCGGAACCGGGAAACCACAGGCCGCTGGCCGTTACCTTAAGGCCGGCGCGCTTCGAACCAAGCTCTTCATCCACCGGTTCCAGCAGTTCGACCGGGTACTGGCAGCGTTCAAGGAATTTCTGCTGACGATGCTGCTCCTGCTCGTTGGAGGCCAGCTGCAGCAGGCCAGTGGGGTGCCAGAACTGTCCGGCCCAGCGCCGGTAATAGCGCTGGCTGAAACTCAACGCGGTTGCGGCCAGTTCGGTCTGGGCATTGTATTCCACGCCCAGTTTCACATAGAGCGCGCCTTGGGCATTACCGGAGGCACCGGCGCCGGGCTGATCGGCCCGGTCAATCAGCACAACGGGAACCCCCCGTTCCGCAAGGTTGCGGGCGAGGGTGGTGCCGGCAATTCCGGCACCGATGATCGCCACCGGTAACCGGTTTGATGCACCGGAGGCGGCCACGGAAACCTCAAGCTGGCCGGTGAGCATTTCCCGCTTGCGACCGAAGCCCGGTACCTTTTGCATGGTAAACCCGGCATCGATCAGTGCCCGGCGTACCCGACCCACAGAGGTGAAGGTGGCCAGCGTGGTGCCGGGTTTGCTGTGGCGGCGAATCTGGCCAATGGCGTCTTCCAGCCACATCTCCGGATTCAGCGACGGGGCAAAGCCGTCCAGGAACCAGGCATCCGCCTGGAAGGAGAGGTCTCGCCAGGCGTCCAGAACATCACCGAAATACAGCGTCAGCCGGATTCGCCCGCCCGCCAGTACCAGCCGGTGAGTACCTCGAATCAGTGGTGGGTAATGGGCGATGAGTTCGGCAGCCTGGGGGGCAAGCTCCGGCCAGAAAGACAGGGCTTTTTCCAGATCACTCCGGGTCAGGGGAAACCGCTCCACAGACACAAAGTGCAGAATGGCAGAATCATCTTTCGGCCGGCAGTTGAGCCACTCGGCCCAGGCGGCCAGGAAGTTCAGACCGGTACCAAAGCCGGTTTCCGCAACCACAAAATGACGGTTATCGGCCAGCTCAGCAAAGCGCTCCCGGAGCCGGTTGCGGCCGATGAATACATAGCGGCTTTCTTCCAGCCCGTTGTCGCGACTGAAGTACACATCACCAAAGCGGGCAGATTCCGGCACACCATCGCGCCAGACAAGATCCGCCGGCTCCATGGCCGGCGGCAGAACAGGGTTGGTCATAGAGTCAGTCTTCGGCAGCAGCCCGGGTTACCTGCTCGATGATCACAGAGCGAACGGGCACATCGGCCATGCCGCGAACGCGGGCCGTTTTAACGCCAGCAATGGCGTCCACCACATCCATGCCTTCTGTTACTTTGCCAAATACCGCATATCCGGCACCGTTGGCGCCCTTGTTCAGGTAGGGGTTGTCGACCAGGTTGATGAAGAACTGGGAGGTGGCGGAATCCGGTGCGCTGGTGCGGGCCATGGCAATGGTGCCGCGCTCGTTAGGCAACTCGGCGGAGGCCTCGTTAACAATGGCCTCTTCGGTGGACTTGCGGGACATGTCTTCAGTAAATCCGCCGCCCTGAATCATGAAATCGGCGATTACGCGGTGGAAAATCGTGCCGTTGTAGAAGCCTTTATCGACATAGCCCAGAAAGTTTTCGACCGTTTTCGGGGCGACATCCGGGCGCAGTTCCAGGGAAAAAACACCGTGAGAGGTTTCAAACCGCACTTCCGGACGCTCGTTTACAGGCTCTTCGGCCTGCACCGGAGCGGCAGCCATCAGGGGCAGTGCGAGGGCAAACAGGACGGGCTTCACATTAAACAGGCTTTTTACGGTATTTGTCATTTCAACAGTACTCGCGGTTTCAGGAATGGATCGCTTGGCTGACATAATGTCTGAAATCGTAACCTGTGCACAATTCTAACAGATACTTAACCATTGAATGCCCACGATGGTAGACAGTTGAATAAGCTGGGTTATCCTTCAAATGTGTCGATTTGAAAGTCATGTTGCCGATTCGGGTTGTACGGTAATCACTTTGAATACAGGAGAAGTCTGGTGAGATTCCGTTTATTAACGCAGGCTGGTGCGGTGGCGTCTGCCTTCGCCGTCTTTGCCGGTTCCGCGCCAATGGCCTTGGCTTCCGAGCAGCAAAACTGGAGCTACACACCGGCGTTTCTGCCGGTATCAGAAGCCGGTATGTCTGCGGTTTCCGCTCACGGCAGTGTGCGTTTGCAGGAGTTGCTGCGAGCGGGTGGTGGCACCCAGCCGGCCCACCTTGAGAGCCCGGATTATGTCACCCGTGTGAATGCGCCATCCGGTGAGGTTAGCGGAGACAGCCTTGCGGACTTGGGCACTGCCGGTGCAGATGTGGCCAATGTCCTTGAAGACCTGCTGGCGTCGCTGCCCGATTTGCTGGACATGGACTTCAAGATTGTCGGCATTAAATACCGGCCGGGCGAAGAGGTCGTCACGCTGGGCAGCGATGGCGCAATCCATGTTGCCTTCCCGGAAACCGTGGACCTGGTCGCCATCGAAAATCTTAACGTAGGCGGCGGAGACGGCCCGCCACTAGGCGATATCAACCTCTATGATCTAAGCTTTCACCGGGATTCCAGAATCCGCATCCAGGGAGAATAATGCTCAGCCGGGTGCGGTTCGTTCGTGCCGGGCCGGGTTGTACGGTTGCAACTGTACCAGCGGGAGCGTTTGCCAGTGAAAGTACATAAAGGGTTTGAGGAAAAGTCCCGGCTTGGCCGGTTGCTGATCAACCGGGGTTATATCTCGGAAGGCCAGCTGGAAGCCGGCCTGAAAATTCAGCATGACACCGGCCAACGCCTGGGTGAGGTGCTCGTAGAAGCCGGTTGGCTTACCGAGCGGGAACTGCACCGGGTTCTAAAACACCAGGCCCGTTACCGCAACGCCGCCGCACTGGTGGCCATGGTCACCGTCCCTTTCCAGCCCTTGGTCACCTTTGCCTCAGGCAACTCCAATGCCGCCCTCGCTCCGGTGGTGGCGGGTGAGATGTATGGTGGCTTTGCGCCCATGACCGAAGAGGATATGGCCAGCGTAACTGCCGGGAGCGAGATTGGGCTTCTGGAGCGTATTGAAACCGTCGCTGATCCGGAAACCGCCCGGGACCCGGTTAACACCCTGAAACTGGCCTCCCACATATTCTCTCCGGTGTTGAGCTTCGTCGATTCGGACCTCAGTATTTCCGGCGTCCATTACCGGGAAGGCGAACCCCAATACCGTATCCCCGATGACGGTGCACTTCAGTTGCTGCTGCCGGAGCGCATCGAGGAAGTTCGTCTCGACAATATTCGTGTCACCAACAGTCAGACACCGCCTATTGGCAATATCAGCATTCAGGATATCCGTTTCCATCCGGATTCCCGGATGACGATTCACCTGCATTAGCCGTCATTGCGGCTTTGAGCAGCACTTGCCAGCCTGTCATTTAGTGATAGAGTGCCGTTTTCGCATTTCTGACGGGACAGTTTCATGCCTTTGAATGTATGGGTGCTGGTAGCGGCTCAGGCGCTGGCCATGTGCACGGCTCCTTTTATCGTATTTATCGGAAGTATTCAGGGGCGGCTGCTGGCGCCGGCACCGGAACTGGCCACCTTGCCGGTACCCTGGTTGTGGTGGCGGTCGGTTATCGGCCTTCCGGGGAACGGGTGGCCGAGACTGTCGTGGGTGGTGGTCGCCCCATGCGTGAGATTCTCGCCAATCCCTTGGTCTGGACCGCCATCAGTGGTGCAGCCATTGGTTATGCGGTGATGAGCTTTATCATGACTGCAACGCCCCTGAGTATGACGGAAATGGCCGGGCACGATTTTGACGACGCCAAGCGGGTAATCCAGCTGCACATCATGGCCATGTACCTGCCGTCTCTTATCTCCGGATGGCTGATCCGGGTGGTGGGCATCCCCTTGATGATGACTGTCGGCTTGCTGGCCTATCTGGGGTGTATTCTGTTGGCCGCGGCAGGCATCAGCTTCCACCATTATTTATGGGCCCTGATCCTGCTCGGGGTGGGCTGGAACTTCCTGTTTGTTGGCGGCACCACCCTGTTGCCTCAGGGCTATCGGGATTCAGAGCGATTCCGGGTACAGGGCCTCAATGACATCATGGTATTCAGCGCCCAGGCCACGGCGGCGCTGAGTGCCGGAGCCGTGCTGACAGCCTTGGGCTGGGCTTCGCTGTTAATGGTTGCCGTGCCGCTGCTGGTGCTGCACGCTTTGTTGATGGCAGCCTGGCTGCTCAGGCGCCAGCCGGCAGGGGTAGGTGGCCGGTCTTCAACCAGATAACGGTTTCCTGGTCTACGAACGGGTGATGCTGGCTCAGGTGCGGGCTGCGCATCCAGGTGCCTTCCGGGTAACGGCCGTGTTCATCGCAGAACTCGCCAGACAGCACCAGGATTTCCTCGCCACCGAAGTGCCGGTGGGGCTGGAAGGCCTCATTGGCCGGCCATTTCACCAGGGCCACATGCTCATGCTCGAAATCGTGCAGGGGCATTACCTGCAGCCCGCCAATGCCCGGCAACCATTCAGCCTAATTGGTATCGACACGAACGGTTGCGGTGTCCTTCGGATCAAACTGGTGCAGCTTCACCAACAGGGTGCAACCTTCTTCGCTGAAGGGCGCGTGGCCAGTGCCGGGCGGGTTCCGGAGGTAGGTGCCGGCCGGGTAATGGCCGGTCTCGTCGGAGAATACGCCCTCCAATACCAGGATTTCCTCGCCCAGTGGGTGCTCATGCCGCTTGAAGGAAGAACCGGGTTTGTAGCGAACTATGCTGGTGGCATGGCCCCGTTCGGCCTCTTCCCGTGCCAGCGGCTTGCGCTCCACGCCCGCCGCCGGGCTGGGTTGCCATTCCTGTTCGCGGGTATGAACAACCACTCGCTGGGAGAAATCCATATTCAGCATGAAAAACCTCGAATAAGTGCTATTTGATTAGTGCCTGAACGTCCCGGAACCTCGGATGGCGGCAGTCTACCATCCACTCGAACGCTACCATCTCTGTGGTAACAATCCGGGCGCCACTCTGGTGCAGGCGGTCCAGCGCTACGTCCCGGTCGAAATCATTCCGGGAGCCGGTTGCATCCGCTACCACCCAGACCTTGTAACCGGCATCCAGAAGGCTCAGGGCTGTTTGCAGCATACATACGTGGGTTTCGCAGCCTCCGATGACAATATGCTGGCGGCCCTCCGGCAGGGCATCAATCAGCCCGTCCGGGCAGGCATCGAAATGGTATTTGCTGACGGTGTGGTGGCAAAGCTCCCGAACACTTTCCACGTTCGGGCCCAGCTTGTCCGGAACCTGCTCCGTGGCGATGACCGGCACCTCCAGCAAGCCCGCAATCGTCGCAAGCAGGGTGCAGCGGTCAACTACCTCCATTCCCTGACTGATTGCAGGCATCAGCCTGGCCTGTACATCGACAAGAAGCAGGGTGGACTGTTCGGCTTTCATTAACATAAAGAGGCTCCGAAGATTGTGGGTGTTTGATGACAAGGATAGCCAATTTAGTCGCCGGAAATCCGACAACACGAATTTTCAGGATTTTTTTAAAGGAATCGCTTCATTGCGGTTGCCAAACGCCAGCAAAACTATTAAAGTTTGCGCCCTCAAATGAGCGACAACGTAGCTGATTTGAAACAGTTTATTGGAGAGGTGGCCGAGTGGCTGAAGGCGCACGCCTGGAAAGTGTGTATACGTTAATAGCGTATCGAGGGTTCGAATCCCTCCCTCTCCGCCAATAAAAGAACCCCGGCAGAAATGCCGGGGTTTTTTATTGGGCGGAATAATCCCTACAGCCGTAAGCATTAACCGCTACGCCACACCAAACACCCCCACAAAACTGACATTAGTCAAATCGCCACCCGCCCCCTGAATTTTCTAACTTGTTCTCCATGCCAAGGAAATGAAATATCTTCCAAAACCGGAGAATCAGAATGAAAAAACACCAACTTGCATTGTTCATCGCTGCGGCCGCCGGGCAGGGCATTACGCCAGCCCGGTGGACTGCAGTATGAAGACCCCTGCCGTTACCGTTACGCTGGCCAGTAAGGTGGTCAGTGCAATGATATTGGCCGCCATGCGGTCGTTCCCGCCCAAAGCCTTCACCATGACAAAACTCGCCGCTGCCGCCGGGCTGGCGAAGAACAGGAACATCAGGCCCAGCTCCCGGCCTTCGAATCCCGCCAGCCAGGCCGCCAGTGTGCACAGGGCCGGCAAACTCACCATTTTCCATACCGACGCTCCCAGCGCCGGGCCGCTGTCTGTTCTGATGGCTTTCAGGGAAACGGTGGCGCCAATGCAGAGCAGGGCCAATGGCAAGGTGAGAGAGGCAAAGTAATTGCCGCTGGTCATCACCCATTGTGGAAGGCTGACCTCCCAGGCGGCGAAGGGAATGGCGATAACCACGGCAATAATCAGCGGATTGCGAACCACGTCTTTAACGGTGTTCGAGAAGCTCATGCTTTTCCCCGGCTGATACGCCAGCAATACCACGACAGACAGCACGTTATAGGAAATAATCACCAGCCCCAGCAATATGCCGCCGGCAGACAAGCCGTAATCGCCATAAAGGTTGGCCGCCAAGGCCAGGCCGACAATCCCGCAATTACCCCGGAACGCACCCTGCACATAGACGCCCCGGTCATCTTTGCTCACCCGCCGGATTGCCCAGAACCAGACAGCGCCGAAGCTGGCCAGTGTGGCCGCCAGGTAGAACAGCAGCAGTTTGACGTTGAATGCCGTCGTCAGATCTGCCCGGATGATGCTGAGGAACACCAGGGTTGGCAGCGTGGCCTTGAACACCAAGGCGGAAGCGGTGCTGACAAAGTTCTGGTCTATCCAGCCAATCCGGCGCAGGCCGATGCCGATAAAGACCATGGCAAAAACCGGCAGGGTGGTTTCAAGGGTGTGGGCGAAGGTTGCTAACAGGCCACTCAAGGGACAACGTACTCCTCTGGAACAAACAACGAAAAAGGCCTCCGCTAGTGTCCCTTAACAAAAATTCGCATAGATAATTCTCCGATCCTGTATAATCTCACAAGTAGAGACAGGAGAAACAACCATGGCGCGAATAGCTAGACCCCTTGAAGTGAGCGACTCTGAACGAAAGGAGCTGGAGTC
>NZ_JBSXOP010000040.1:0-92823 GCF_056859535.1 Marinobacter sp. L-46 | reverse complement strand
CCTCAGCGCTGGTCTGGCAATACCCGGAACTGGGAGGTCACCGGTCCGGTGTCGCTCAACCCCGGAAATCTACAGGAAGTTGAGCTCAATAAATTAGCTGCTTAGGTGCAGCTATTTGGACAACTGGGTTGAAAATCGCCGCTCCCTCTCTGCCACAAACCGCAGGCATTGGCGGTGGAGTAGGTGAATCTTGTCGTAAACCGTTTGTGGTGCAATATCCAGAATGAACGCTATTCGCGACAGGGGCGCTTTACTGACCAATAGCTTGAAAAGCATTTTCTCAACGTGGGACTTTGAACGTTTGCGGCTTTTCGGTTTCTCTGTGAAGCTTTTACGGCATATACGACATAGGAGGCGTTGATTCCCGCTTGATGTCCTTCCGTTTCTTTTGACCGATACGGGCGTATCGCTTATGTTTGTCTCACAGATTGGGTTGGGGCAACGCAACTCTGCTGGATCTAGGTGCTTCGAGATCCTTTGAAGTTCTTCATAAACCGCCTTGTTGCTCTTTAGCGAAGTTGAGACTGCCCCAGTTTCTAATCCGTTTCGCTTATTCTCCATGCAGCTTAAGCAAAAAAGGGACGCAGTGCCTTTGCCAGTTCCGGATATGCGGTAATGCCCTTTACCTCTCTCGTACACATCTTTGCCACCTTCATCAGTTTCTTTGATGGTTGTGAACGCTAAGAAGCTTTTGCAGGTAGGGTTCCGGCAGCCGTTGACTTGAATGCCCTGGATGGTTTCGGGGATTCGAGGTAGTTGGTCTTGGCAAGATTTCGTGCTCATAAAAAAAGCGCCATACTGTCTGGATATCCAGTAGTATAGCGCTTCTTTTGGCCTTGTCAGCCCTGCCAGCCACACTTAAGGCGAATGGCTTGGGTTCAACCGGCCTTTTTTGTGGGCGTTTGAAAAGTCAGGGAGTTACTGATCCAGCTTGTCAGGTGCCTTGTTTCCGGACTGATTGTCCAGAAAGTTCTTGATCATATCCATCGGCAGCGGGAACACGATGGTGGACGAGTTGTTATTGCTCATATCCGCCAGCGTTTGCAGGTAGCGCAGCTGCATGGCCCCGGAGTTGGCCGACATCACTTCTGCCGCCTCAACCAGTTTCTTTGAAGCCTGCAGTTCACCTTCGGCGTGGATAACCTTGGCCCGCCGCTCCCGCTCAGCCTCGGCCTGCCGGGCGATGGCGCGTATCATCGATTCGTTCAGGTCTACGTGTTTGATTTCCACGTTGGCCACCTTGATACCCCACTCCTCGGTCTGGGCATCGATGATCTCCTGGATGTCCGCATTCAGCTTGTCACGTTCTGACAACATCTCGTCCAGGTCGTGTTTACCCAGCACCGAACGCAGGGTGGTCTGGGCCAGCTGGCTGGTCGCCGCGCCATAGTCTTCCACCCGGATAATCGCCTTTTCCGGATCCACTACCCGAAAATACAGCACGGCGTTCACCCGCACGGTCACGTTATCTTTGGAGATCACATCCTGGCTGGGCACGTCCAGCGTGATCACCCGCAGGTCTACCCGAACGATCTGCTGGATACCGGGAATCACGATAATCAGGCCCGGCCCTTTCACGCCCTGGAAGCGCCCCAGGAAGAACACCACGCCACGCTCGTACTCGGGCAGGATCTTGATCGCTGACCCGAGGATCAGCAACAGCACCACGGTGGGTGCGAGATAGGGAATGAAATCACCCAGATTCATACGGCCTCCTTGTATTGCCTGTGATTGTTCTACCTTGCGTCAGACCCGGGCTCTACCTGCAGGGTCAGCCCATCGATGCCGGTTACCCTGACTTCCATGCCGTCCGTAATGGCCGAGCCGCTGCGGGCATTCCAGCGCTCGCCACTGACCCGCACATGGCCAAGGAACTGGTCATGCTCCGGCTTGAAATCGTCCAGCGCCAGGCCATGCTCATGGACAATCTGCTCGCTGCCGCTGACCGGGTGCCGGCGCCGCAGGCCGATAAAGCGGGTGAATGTCCACAGCATAAAGCCGCCAGCCACCACCGCTGTTCCGCCAATGGTGGGCAGGGAAATCTGCCGGTGGCTGCCATCCATCAGGATCACCGAACCGGTCACAAAGGCGACAATGCCGCCAATACCCAGTATCCCGAAGCTGGGCACAAAGGCTTCCCCCACAATAAATGCCAACCCCAGCATAATCAGCGCCAGGCCGGCGTAATTCACCGACAGTACCTGGAAGGCAAACAGCGCCAGCACCAGGCTGATGGCGCCGATCACGCCCGGCACCACGGCCCCCGGGTTCGCCAGCTCAAAAATAATGCCGTAGAAGCCGATGATCATCAGGAAGTAGGCCACGTTGGGATCGGTGATCACCGACAACAGGCGGGTGCGCCAGTCCGGCTCGGCCCGAACCAGTTGCAGCCCGGCGGTTTCAAGGGTGCGCGGGCCAGAGGCCATCTGCACGGTGCGACCGTCAACGGCGGACAACAGTCCTGCCAGGTCCGGAGCCACCACATCGATCACGTTGAGCTCAAGCGCCTCACTGGACCCCAGGTTTACCGCCTCGCGCACAGCCTCTTCCGCCCAGTCACCGTTGCGGCCGTGGCGCTCGGCCAGGCCACGGATATAGCTGACGGCATCCTCCAGCACCTTGCGTTCCATAGCGGTGTCACCACGGCGTTTTTCCGGTTCAGTGCTGGCGTCTTCGGTTTCGCCGGCAGCGTCTTCAGGAGTGTTGTCTGCAGGGGAAGGAGATTCTGGTTCCGGAGAACCGGGCAGGCCGCCCATCTGTACCGGCGTGGCAGAACCCAGATTGGTGGCAGGGGCCATGGCCGCGATATGGCTGCCGTAGAGGATATAGGTACCGGCACTGGCTGCGCGGGCGCCCTGGGGCGAAACGTAGGTGGCAACGGGTATGCCGGAGGCAAGGATGGCCTTGATGATTTCCCGCATGGAGTCCATCAGGCCACCCGGGGTGTCCAGCTCCAGGATGACCAGCCCGGCATTATCCTGTTCGGCCCGGCGAAGACCCCGAGTTACGTAATCCATGGTGGCGGGGCCAATGGCACCTTCCACGGTCAGCACCAGGGCGGTTCCGCGCCGTTCCTGCTGGGCCAGTACCTGCCATGACAGGCTGACCAGTAACAACAGGGCTCCGGCCAGGAACACCAAGCCCCAGAAGGTTGCCCTCCGGTGGCCGGATCGACTCTGGAATGGCGGTGCGTGCATCATGCCCTCCGGTCCGGATGGTCAGAACATGCGCGCCGGAACGGCCTCCGGCAAGCGCCTGATAATGAAACCCAGCGGTGCCCGGGGCCAGGCCGGCACAAAGTGCCCGGCCTTTCCGGCTTCTATGGCTTTCACCATAGCACGGCACCCGGTCTGTGCATCCACAATAAACGGTGTGTTCTTCACCTTTTCGTTAATCCCGGTGCTAGTGTAGCCCGGGTACAGGGTGAGAAGAGGCCTTGTTCGATCCGCCACGCTATCAGAAGTACAGCGTCTGCCCGGGTTCGGTTTTTTGTTCCCGGGGCGGTTCGGCGCTCTTTTCAGAGGCCATCTGCGTGAGCTTTTCGCCAATCATGGTGGGAATGCCGTCGGCCTGGTCTACGGCAATCTCGATAGACTGTCGCCGCACCTGCACGTCCGGATGTTCCTCAACAAAGGTTTCGACTTTCTTGAACACCTGTTGCCAGAGCTTGTCGCGATCCTCTGCGGTGTAATCTTCCCGGGGCCGGTGCACTTCCAGCCAGACCTCGCCACCCGACAGGCCGACCTTCACCGATTCACGGATCACCCGTACCGGAGTGCCTTTCTTCACCTGGTAGACAAAGCGGGAGATATCCTCGTTGTACATGCGAAAGCAGCCATGGCTGACCGCCATGCCGACACCGAACTGCTTGTTGGTGCCATGAATCAGGTAGCCTTTCTCGCTCAACATCAGGGCGTGGGAGCCCAGCGGATTATCCGGGCCCGGGGGAATCATCCGGGGCAGGAAATCGCCGGAGGCTTCGTACTCGGCCCGGATACTGGCCGGCGGATACCAGGCCGGAGACTCCAGCGGCATGGTAACTTCGGCGTTGGTCAGCGGTGAGGGATTTTCCTCGGTACCCACGCCGACCGGATACACCTGCACGCCATCTTCCGCAAAGTAGTAAAGACGGTATTCGGCCAGGTTGATCACGATGCCCTTGCGCGGCACATCCGGCAGCACATACATACGGGGCAGGGTAATCACCGAGCCGTCGCCCGGTAGCCAGGGATCCACTCCGGGATTGGCTTTAACCAGTTCCAGGTAGCCCAGCGCCAGTTCGTTACCAATGCCGGCAAAGGTGTCTTCATAGGCGGTGGTGAATACCTGCAGCTCCCCCGCCAGGTCACCGTTCAGGGGAAAGGTTGGCACCCGCGGAGACCGGTCGATTTCTTCCTTTGCATCTTCCTGCTCCCCGGGCCCGGGTTCCGGCGCAGGCTGGGCACTGGCCTGCATGCCAAGGCTGGCAAGCAACAGCACCAGCAGCCACGAGAAACGGTACTTCAACTGCATCATATTTGTTTCCTGTTCAAAATCCTGCCACACCAGAAGACCGGCGAAGGCGTCAGGAGTTCATCAAGGTTGTCCAAATGGTAACCCCCGCCAGCGCCACAAACAGAATACTGGCGCTGATCCGCGCGGTGGCCAGGGGCAGGCGCTCCATCAGCCAGCGACCTGCCAGAATAACCGGTACATTGGCAATCAGCATACCAACGGTGGTTCCGATAATAACCCAGAATGTCTCGGTATACCTTGCCGCCAGTACCACCGTGGCGATCTGGGTTTTGTCGCCGATTTCGGCCAGGAAGAACATGATGGTGGTGGCCATGAAGGCCCCCATGCCCAGAAACTTCGAGTCGTCGCTGTCGTCTTTATCCGGCACCAGCAGCCACAGGGCAATGGCAATAAAGCTCACGGCAAGAATCCAGGGTAGCCAGGCTGCCGGAATCTGTGCCGCCACCCAGGCGCCAATCCAGGCGGACAGCGCATGGTTAAGCACCGTAGCAACCAGGATGCCCAGGATGATCGGGGTACGGGTGGCGTAGCGGGCAACCAGGAACAACGACAACAGCTGGGTTTTGTCGCCAATCTCGGCAATGGCTACGGCAAGGGTCGATGCGAGAAAAGCATCCATTCAGAAAGGCCTCCGGTGGGTAAATTTATATGAAAACTCAGCTGCGCATCTTCCAGACCGGGATGGCGGCTACCGCTACGAATACTGCTACCAGCCACCAGGCCGACTGGAACGCGGAAAAGGTAGGAAGCCCACCCTGATGCGCCCCGAATTCGATGGTCAGCGCCACGATGTTAACACCCAACGCGCCGCCCAGTTGCCGGGCAAAGTTGATGGTGCTGGAACCCGCACCCATCAGCTCCGGCGGCAGGGGATTCATGGCCCCGGTAGACAGCGCCGGCAGCATGAAGCCGATGCCGATCCGGCCCAGAATGGCCCAGAATGCCAGCCAGCCAAAGCCCACCAGGTGCCCGGTGACCGCAAACAGCACCGCCGACAGGGCAAACACTACAATACCAAACAACACCAGGCTGCGGGCACTGCGCCGGTCAGCCAGCCGCCCGGCCAGCGGGAAGGTCATTCCCAGAACGATACCAGCCGGCAACATCAGCAGGCCAGCCTCGGTTGCGGAGAAGCCGAGCGTGGTCTGTACAAACAGCGGAATCAGGTAAGTAGAGCCAAACAGCGCCAGGCCCAGTGCCATGGCACCCAGGGTGGCAAACAGGAATACCGGACGGCGCAGCAAGTCCAGTTTTATCAGAGGATAACGGGCCGTGCGGGCACGTACCAGGAAGGCCGCCAGCAGGGCAACCGCGACCATGCCCTGAACCAGCACCCGGATTTCCTGGCCGGTCAGTTCCTGCAGGCGGGTCAGGGTGTCCAGGGTCAGCGCTATCAGGCTGCCCAGCAATGCCAGGCCGAGAAAATCGAAGGGATAATTGGCCGGCTGGGAGCGGGGTAGTGGCAGAAAACGCCAGGCCATCCAGACACCCAGCAGGGTGACCGGCGCGGGCGCAAACATCACATAACGCCAGTTGAACTGGTCCACCAGAAAACCGCCCAGTACCGGGCCCAGGGCCGGTGCCAGGATCACACCCATGCCATAGATACCCATGGCCTGGCCACGCTGTTCAGGCGGAAAAATGCGGAACACCAGGAACATGCCCATTGGCTGCATCAGGCCCGCCATCGCGCCCTGACCCACCCGCGCGGCGATCAGCTGGCCGGGAGTTTCGGCAAAGCCGCCGATGACTGAAATGACGGTAAACATGGCCATGGCACAGGCCAGGGTGAGCCGCACACCGAACCGGTCCAGCAACCAGGTGGAAGCCAGCATGGTGGTGGTCATGGCGGCGATAAAGCCGGTCGCCAGCCAGTGCACCTGCCCCTGACGGATTCCGAACTCCATCATGATGTCGTGCAGGGCAACGTTGACCACTGTGGCGCTGAGCACCGTGGCCATGGTACCCATCACAACCGTGATGACCGCCAGCCAGCGCCAGCGGTCGCCGTATCGAGCCTTCAGGCCCTCGACCGAATTATCCGCCAAGGGTTACTTCTGCTTTTCAGCGTTTTCCATGATCTTGTGGAACACCTTCAGGGTGCACTCGAGATCCTTGTCGGAAATCCCTTCAAGCATCTCCTCCCGAAGGTCGGAGGCTCTCTGTGTCAGCTCTTCCATAAAGCCCACACCCGCCTTGGTCAGGTGCAGGCGACGGGCCCGGCGGTCGTTCGGGCAAGGGCGGCGCTCAATCAGGTTCTGCTGTTCCAGGCTGTCGAGCAGGCGCACCAGGGTCGGGTTCTCGATGGCCATGAGGCTCGCCAGTTCGCGCTGGGTCAGGCCTTCGCCGCCTTCCTGCAGGTAGAACATGGTGCTCCAGCGGGCCTGGGTAACACCGAGGTCTTTCAGGCGTTCATCAAGCATTTTACGCCAGCGGCGGGTAACCCGGGCAACGGCAAAGGGGAACTGTTCTCTCATGACAATCTACTCCTGAGGCTGATCTGCTCCGGGGCAAACCACGCCCGGGCAAGAACTGACGAAAACTTACTATTGCTGAATATTCACCAATAGTATGCTAATCGTTGATTTAAATACAGATACCGAAGTGGAAATATAATCGGTGATAACCGAAAGTTTCAGCAAGTTGCGTCAGCCAGCCTGGCGCAACTCTTCCTGCATTTCTTCCACTTCCGGAGATTCCTGAAACTCTTCGTTCCGCGGATCCATTTCGGACAGCACGGGCGATGCTTCCGGCATCGCGGGCACAAAGTGCTCCTGATCTTCCACCGGCACATCGTCGGTATGACTGATTCGGTAACTGGTAATCACCGCCAGCACCAGCAGGAAGCCGGCATTGCCATAGAACAGCCCCGACGGCCCCAGCACGCTGATCAGCTTGGACATGGCAATCGGCCCGATCACGCTGCCAATACCGTAACTCAGCAGCAAGGTAGCGCTGGCCGCCACAATGCGGTTGCTGTCCATCCGGTCATTGGTGATGGCCACGGCAATCGGATACAGGGTGGCGGACAGCCCGGTGAACAGGCCCACCAACAAGGTCAGCAGCGCCAGGCTGCTGGCCCCCAGCACCGCCACTCCGCCAGCCGATGCGGCCGCAGCCAGGGCAACCCAGAACATCACCCGCCGGCGATCAAACCGGTCACAAACCCGCCCCAACGGCCAGGCCAGCAACATGGCAGCAATAATCGCACTGGCCATGAAGGTCGAGGTCTTGGCGACGTCCAGGCCCACCAGGGTGGCGTAGACAGGCCCCAGGGCATAGAACCCCCCGATCAGCACACCACTGATCAAGGCACCAGCCACACCCGAAAACGACTCCCGGGCCAGCTTGAACACAGACATCCGGCTGGTCTGCTCGATTACCGGCGCTTCCATCCGGGTCATCGACAGCGGAATCAGGGCCATGGTCAACAGAATTGCAGCCAGGGAAAACGGCAGGAAGTTGGCAGGGTCACCCACATTCACGATCAGCTGGCCGCCGGCGGCGGACAGGTAGAACACAATCTGGTACACGGCAAACATGGCGCCGCGATTACTGTTGGTGGCGCGGCTGGAGAACCAGCTTTCGATCACCACCAGAACGCCGGCCACGCTGAAACCGGACAATACCCGCAACACCGCCCAGAACAGGGTGGACACTGCCATCGGATACAACAATGCGGCCACCGCCGCCATCGCCGCAAACACCGCAAATGCACGGATATGGCCGACCCGGCCAATAATCTTGTGCACATACAACGTGCCCAGCACGAAGCCGATGGAATAGCACACCAGTACCCAGCCGATCACGTCCGGAGACACCTGCTCGATACTCAGCCGGATACCCAGCAGAGTCATCAGGAAGGCGTTGCCGCTGACCAGGAGCACAATGCTCATGATCAAGGCAGACAAAGAAACGACCATTCGGGTCATCGGCAACTCCGGCTGGGAAATCTGGATTGGAATCAATAAAAGATAGCAGCCTTAAAAGTTGCTGCAGACAGGTATTTAACCAGCCACACCAGGCCGGCACCACTAGGCACTTGCCGAAACCGAAGGCGCTGCTGGCGCCCCGTTTGACAATGTTTTACATTAATGGGCCGTAACACACCCCGGTGACGGGAGCGGGTAACATGAATGCCACGCAAATTACTGGATCGTGAGCGCCTGGTTATGAAGAAAACGGACTGGCCCATTCGCTGGGATCTGCTGCTTCGCTATCGACTCATCGAAACCATCGCACTGTGGGAAGGTCGGCTGACCACCAACCACATCTGCCACAGTTTCGGAATCGGCCGGCAGCAGGCTTCCAAAGACATCAATACCTACCTGCGGGAGCTGGCACCGGGCAACCTGGTCTACGACCGACACCTTAAAGGCTATGTCCCCGCCCGGGATTTCAAACCGGTGGTCACCCATGGCCAGGTCAGCGAATACCATGACCTGCTGGCCCGCCAGCAAAGGCTCGGGGCCACCTTCTCGGAGCTGGATCTGGGCCTGCCCGGCAACACCGTGGTCGTGGAGCCCTGCCGCCACGTTGCGCCGGAAACCATGCGTGCGGTGGTAACCGCAACCCGTTACCGCCGCCAGCTGCGCGCCAGCTATATTTCCCTGAGCCGCCCAGAAGCCGCTGAAAGCCTGCTGGAACCCCATACCCTGGTGTGTACCGGCAATAACTGGCACGTTCGCGCCTGGTGCCATGCCAACCGCGAGTTCCGGGACTTTGCCCTGAGCCGTTTCCAGGGGCACCCGGAAGCCCTGCGCCAGAAAGCCCGGCAAACCGCCGGCCAGGATGACGACTGGCAGCGCATGGTAAGCCTGGAAATTACCCCCGACCAGCGGCTGACCGAAGCCCAGCAGCAGATCATCGCCAATGACTACGGCATGGAACAGGGCAGGCTGCACCTTGAAACCCGCGCCGCCCTGGCACCCTATGTGCTGGCACGCATGGGCATTACGCTGGATAACCTGCACCCGGACCCGCTGGTGCAACAGGTGGAACTGGCCAATCCCGACCAACTCGGCTTTGGCAGCAAACGGGAACGGGCACTCAAAGCGGTTGCCGGTCTCTGCTAGACTGGCCCGGTGACCAAGCCAGAACGAATACCCCTTATCAGCCTGATCCTCGCCGCCCTGCTTCCTGCAGCGGCGGCGGCCTCCTGTGGCGATCCGGCAACCCCCATCCATCGCATCCAGTCTGATGGCACCCGCTCTCCCCTGGCCGGACAAACCGTTACTGTAGAAGGCATAGTTACCCGGGACGCCCGGGAACCCGGAGGCTTCAACGGCTTTTACCTGCAACAGGCCGACCACGAAACCGATAACAACCCCGCCACCTCCGAAGCCCTGTTTATCTACACCCGCAAAAAAACCAGCAAGCCCGGGCAACGGCTGCGGGTGACCGGCACCGTCAAGGAGTTCCACGGGCTGACCGAGCTGGTGGCTGTGCGGAATCTTAAGGTCTGCGGTACCGCGCCACTCCCGGAACCCGTTGAGGTCAGACTGCCCTGGCCCGAGGCACCGGAACACCTGGAAAACATGCGCGTGAGGTTCAGCCAGCCCCTGACCATCATCGACCACTACAACCTGGCCCGCTATGGCGAACTCACCCTGGCCAGTTCCGATCAGGTTACGCCCACCGAATACCTGCCCCCGGGCCCCAAAGCCGCTGCCCAAAGCAAACGTAACCAACTCCACCGGGTACTTCTGGACGACGGCAAAAGCCAGCGCCAGCCCAACCCCGTGCCCTGGCTGAACCACCTTGCCGGCGATGTACCCCTGCGCGCCGGCGACCGGGTAACCCGGCTTGAAGGCGTACTGGATTTCCGGTTCAGCCAGTGGCGCCTGCAACCGTCCGTGATGCCCCGGTTCCAGCGCAATAATCCCCGCCCAGACGCACCACCGGCTCCGGCCCGGGACCATGTCCGGGTCATGGCCCTGAACCTGCAGAACTTCTTTAACGGCGATGGCCGGGGCAACGGCTTCCCGACACCCAGAGGAGCCGAATCCCTTCAGCAACTGGAGGTGCAGGCCTCGCGGCTGCGCAGTGCCATCCTGCAGGCCAAGCCGGACATCCTTGCGGTCAGTGAGCTGGAAAACGACGGTTACGGCCCGGACAGCGCTATCACGCAACTGGCAGAGACGCTCGGAGAACCATGGGCATTCATCAGGACCCCGAGGCAGGACGGCTCCGATGCCATTCGTACCGCACTGCTGTACCGCACAGACCGGGTTGTACCGGCCGGTCAGCCGCACCGGCTTCGCTCCGGTGCGTTCCGGCACCAGGGCCGGCCGCCGCTGGCACAGGCGTTTCGCCCCACAGCCGGTGGTGATGCTTTACAGGTAGTGGTGCCGCACCTGAAATCCAAATCCTGCCGACAAGCCTCCGGCCCGGATACCGACCGGCAAGACGGCCAGGGCTGCTACAGCCATCGCCGCAGCGAAGAAGCCGGGGCGCTGATCCGCTGGCTGGATTCCTTGCCCGCTCCCGCCCGATTCGCCGGCACCCTGATTACCGGCGACCTCAACAGCTATGCCATGGAAACACCGGTTCAGAGATTCCAACAGGCCGGATACCATAGCCAGGTACATCGCTTTTACCCCTGCAGACCGGAGGCTTGCCCCTACCACAGCTATCGTTACCGGGGTGAGAAGGGCTCGCTCGATTACAGCCTGGCCGACAGGCACTTGCAGCCCCGGGTCCGCCACGCGCAAACCTGGAACATCAATGCCGATGAAGCCCGGGCGCTTGCCTACAACCAGCGCTCCGCCCTGTCAGGCCCTCAGCCGTGGCGGGCCTCGGACCACAATCCGGTGATCACCGACATCCATCTGGGCAATAACTGACCCGACCGACCGCCAGCCCAGGCAACCCGGCAATAGCTCCCCGGCCACAGCCCGTTACACTGGGTGCCGGCTTGTTGTTACGAGGTTGTCCCCATGAGAATTCCTGCCCCCAATCTGTGGCCTGCTGCCCGCACCGGCCAGCGCTGGTTACTGCGTGCCCGCCGCAAGGAGGCCCTGGTCGACGGACACCGGCTGGTGTTTCTGGAGCGGGGCCGGCCGACACCGGGCAAGCCGACCCTGGTGCTGATTCACGGCTTTGCCGCCATGAAAGAAAACTGGGCCCTTTGGATGCAGATGCTACCCGCAGACTGGCACCTGCTGGTGCCGGATGTGCCCGGCCTGGGAGAAAGCCAGTACCGGCCAGACGCCTGCTATCGCTACGATAGCCAGGCCCGGCGGCTCGGACAATGGCTGTCAGGCTATGCCACCGACAACCTGCACATTGCCGGCAGCTCCATGGGCGGCGCCATTGCCTCGGTGATGGCGCACACGCTCGACCGGCCGCCGCGTACCGTCACCCTGCTGAACAGTGCCGGCATACCGGAACAGCCGGATGCCGACCTCAACGCACCGTTCAAAACCGACCGGGATGCCATCCTCATTCCCCGGGACTGGAGCGGGGTCTACCGAATGTTCAACAGCGTCGGCAACGGCAAACCGACTCTGCCGGGCCTGGCCATGACTGGCCTGCTGGGGCCCGACCTGCTGCAGCGCCGGGATTCCCTGCGCCATATTTTCAACGACATGCTGGCAGACCCGCTGGCACCGGCCCGCTATCTGGGAACCGAAACCCCGCCGCTGCAGGTGCAATGGGGCGACAAAGACGTTATCACACCCACCCGCTGCGTGGACTGGTTCGGAGCCGCCACGCCCCATGCCGAGGTACACGTATTCCGGGGCGTGGGCCACCTGCCCATGCTGGAGAAACCCGGCCGCTCGGCCCGGGTACTGGAAGACTTTATTCGCCGGCACAGTCAGTGACAGGGCCGGCATACAGGCAATTGGCCTCTCCGGCCCGTTGACCCGTCACTGGAGTCATGGGGTCGGGCACGGCAAAAGGCCATAATCTGTGACTGACTCCCTTGCATAACAACAACAGACACTGACGAGGAAACCCATGCGCGCCTCCGTTTCTACTGCACAGGACCTGGGTATGCCGGCCATCTACCTGCATACCCTGGCCGAGCTGCTCCGCACCATTGGCGTCGACGAGCGGGATCTGATCCTCCGGGTCGGCCTGGACCCGGCCCGCCTGAACTCCACCGATCTCCGGGTCAGCCAGGCCCAGGCCAGTGAATTTGTTACCCGGGCGATCATCGAAAGCGGCGAACCTGGCCTGGGCATCATGCTGGCGAGGGAACTCCGGTTGCCCCTGCACGGAGCCCTGGGTACTGCGGTGATGAGCAGCCCTACCCTGGAAGAAGCGCTGGAGCTGATGACCCGTTATCTGACACTGCGGGCACCGCACCTGAAAGTAGAAAAGCACCTGAGTGGCCAGAACGCCCGTTACACCGTGTTCTGTGATGTCGAACTGGGGCCGTTGCAGGGCTTTGTGCTGGATGCGGTGCTGTACGGCTGCGTCTCCATGGGAGCCCAGCTGACCGGGGCTGCGGTGCCCGGTACCCGGATTCTCCGGCGCGGCCCGGAGCCGAATCATTTCCACCGATTCCGTCGCGTGGTGGGCGTGCCGGTAGAGTATGGCGCCCATGAGGATGCCCTGGTAATTCCCGTCAGCCAGCTGGCACAGCCGGTCCGGTTCAGCAATGAACAGCTGGCAGAGAGCTCGCGGGAACAGTGTGAAGAAGCGCTGAAACAACTCACGGAAGACGCCGGCTTTGCCTGCCGGGTGCGCAGGGTGATCGAAACCAGCCATCCATTCCCGCCGAAACTGGCCCGGGTGGCCAGCACCCTGTTTGTCTCGGAACGGACGCTCAAGCGCCGGCTGCAGGAAGAAGACGCCAGTTTCCAGAACCTGGTCGACCAGGTGCGGCTGGAGCGGGCACAGGACCTGCTCGGCACCACGGGCATGAACCTGAGCCAGATTGCCGATGCCCTGGGCTACGCCGATGCCGCCAACTTTACCCGTGCCTTCAAACGCTGGACCGGCCTGAGCCCGAGCCACTTCCGTGCCCGGGAAACCGGTTTCCGGAAAACCGCCTGAGTCAGTCGATGCCCAGAATCTTGTGCATCTGCAGGGTCAGGCGCCATTGCGGATGGGCCAGGCAGTAATCGGTCGCCTTGCGGCTATTGCTCTGTTTGACCGGATCATTGCCCTGGTCCGGCACCGAGGGCGAAGCCATCGGAGACAAAAAGTAATGCCTCGCCCGGATGCCCAGAAAGCGCTCCGGTGGGGCCTGCGGCTGAGGAAAGACCAGCTTCAGTTCATCACACTCGGTAATCACCACCTCGGCGTCCGCCTTGGGGCTCACACACAGCCAGTCGATACCGTCAGGAGCCGGCAGGGTGCCATTGGTTTCCACCCCCACTTCGAAGCCCTCGGCATGGAAGGCTGCAATCAGCGGCTCATCCAGCTGCAACAACGGTTCACCCCCGGTGCACACCACATAGGGTTTGCCAGGGGCATCGGGCCACAGGCTGCGGATATGGGCTGCCAGCGCCTCGGCGGTTTCAAAGCGGCCGCCGTTCTGGCCATCGGTACCAACAAAGTCGGTATCGCAGAAATTGCACACCGCCGCCGCCCGGTCCTGCTCCCGGCCATTCCACAGATTGCATTTGCTGAACCGGCAGAACACTGCCGCCCGGCCCGCCTGGGCGCCCTCGCCCTGCAGGGTGTAGAAGGCCTCTTTTACCCGGTACATCAGGCATTGTCCTCGTAGGCCAGCGGATCTTCCAGGCCGTGGGCGGCGAACGCTTCCAGCCGCTCGACACAGGAACCGCAACGGCCGCAGGCTTTATCCCGGCCGTTGTAGCAGGTCCAGGTCTGGCTGTAATCCAGGCCAAGCTTCAGGCCTTCAGCCAGGATTTCGCCCTTGTCCAGGGCCATGAACGGCGCTTCGATACCCACAGGTTCGTAATTGGCGATGCGGCAGACAGCGTCCATTTTCTCCACAAATTCGGGCCGGCAGTCCGGATAGATGGCGTGATCGCCGCCGTGGGCGCCATACCAGACAGCCCCCGCGCCCACGGTTACCGCGTAGCCGGTGGCCAGGGACAGCAGAATCATGTTGCGGTTGGGCACCACGGTGGACTTCATGGAATCTTCTTCATAGTGCCCTTCCGGCACCTCGGCGTCAGAAGTCAGGGAAGAACCGGCCATCACCTCGCTCATGGCGCGGATATCAATCACCTTGTGGGGAATACCCTCGGCCTGGCACACGGCGCGCGCCGCCTCCAGCTCCCGTACATGGCGCTGGCCGTAATTGAACGACAGCGCATGGACCTTCAGGCCCCGGGAACGGGCCAGGTGGAGCAGGGTAAACGAGTCCATGCCTCCGGAATAAATAACGACAACAGTGTCAGTCATGGGATTCTCACCACAATAGCAGGGGGTGTGTCACGGGGTGGTCAAAGCTGAGCGGTATTGTAACAGCGCAAACACCGGTTGGGTTCGCGTCAACGCAGGATCGGCGGTAAACTCGGGAGAAAATGACAATGAACCAGAACCGACACCTGATGCAACCGGATTCCAGCCCAGCGTTTATCGACTTCGAGGCCTCCAGCCTTGACCTGATCGCCAGTTACCCGATCGAGGTTGGCCTGTGCCTGCCTGACGGCACCCTGCACAGCTGGCTGATCCGCCCCAACAGGCAATGGCAGGACTGGTCCGACAGTGCCGAGGCCATTCACGGTATCTCCCGCAGCCGGCTGGAGCAGGAAGGCCGGCCGGTAGCCGAGGTTGTCGAACAGCTGAACGGGTTGCTGTCAGGGCAGGTGTTCTGTGATGCCTGGACCTTCGACAGTTTCTGGCTGCACCGCCTGTACCGGGCAGCCGGGGAAACACCGGCCTTCCAGCTGGAGTCCATCTCCATGCTGCTCGACCAGACCCAGGTCCGGCACTGGTCCGGCGTGCGCCAGCAGGTGATTGCCGAACTGGGCCTGCCGGTTCACAGGGCCGCCAACGACGCCCTGATCCTGCACCACACCTGGCAAAAACTTACTTGCCGGGGCGAAGCCTCAGTGCAATAACTTCCAGGCCATCCCGGGTTGTATGCAGGGTCCAGTAGGTGGCCAGGGCCATCAGGCTGGCGCCCACAACGGTGAAGCTCAGGTTGTCTCCCACAGACTGCCCCTGGGCGATCACCAGGTAAACGGCAACGGCGGCGAGCAGCGCGATTTCAACGATAAAATCAGAACGGAACTTGTTGCGGGCGGGGGCAGGGTCTTCGGGCATTTTCTTCGGTTTCAACCTCTGTATTCGGTTTAGGTGTACCACTTGATGGGTGTGTAAATTATCGCCAATCCGGCCGGAATTGGCTGTAGGGACTAGTGGCTACGAAGTTTCCGAAGGCGTAAAAAAAACGCAGCCCATGGGGGCTGCGTAGAAAGGAGAGATCCATCCGATACCTGATACGGAGGCATCGAGGATTGCACAACGTAAAAACACGTGACGGCGAGAATTATGGCCCCGAGAGCCCAAGGCGTCTGTACGGGTTTGCCGAATGGCGGAGGCTATTGCAAACCGGCCAATTGCCGATACACTGATACCGAACCGAAATCACAGAGCCGATAGGTCCAGAATGATTACCAAGTACACCGTTATTACCACCGCCGGTTGCCAAGCAGGGCAATCCGTGCGCGCCATGGTGAAAGACATCTAACGGCTTTCGGTCAGTCCCGGGAGCCATTGCAGCGACCGGGGCAGCTTCTCTGCCAGACCCCGGTTGCCTCAGGCCCCGGGGTTTTCTGTTTTTGCAGCCGCAAAACGACAAGGAGAAGATCATGAGAAGACATCCGACTACACGGGCAGCCAACCAGCCAATGACCAACCGGCAGGCACCGATCAAACGTCCGGAAAAGCTGCCGCTGCTGGATGCAATTTGCAAGAAACTGAATCAGCGCGTCAACCTGGATGACGAGCAGCGGGTGCTGGGTCTGTACGAGCGTGGCTGGATTTTCAAGGGTGTGCTGAGCAACCTGGACGGCGCCGAGGCCCGCTATGTGCGTGCACTGGCCACCCGTTACAACTCCTGGATTGCCCGCCAGGTGGCCTGAGCCAACGCAGGCTGGACCGGTCAGTGGTGCCGGTTCAGCCCCTGCATCTGCGCCATGTCTCCACCGTGGACCATGGCGTAGTTACTCACAACATCGTGAATTTTTTCCTGGGAATAGGGCTTGACCACGTAGCCGTTGGCGCCGGCACTGATTGCCCGCTGGATACTCTCAATCGAATCATCCGCCGTTACCAGCACGATGTGCTGCTCCTTGCGAACCTCCTTGAAGCGGGTCATCAATTCGTGGCCGTTGCCGTCCGGCAGCCCCAGGTCCAGCAGAATGATCTGGTATTCACTGGCGTCGAACGCTGCCCTGGCCGAAGCCGCATCACTGCATTCCGTCACCAGCGTTGCGCCCGCCTTGTACAGCATCTGTACCAGCCGCTCGCGCATGACCGGCTCGTCTTCAACCACCAGTACTCTCAGATCCGTCATCCATTCTCTCCTGTTGTGTCCCGTTACTCAGAATGAGTCATTGCCGGTTTTGCGCGGCAGCTCCAGCGGCGCCGGGCCCGGCCGGCCCTGTTCCCGCTCGCCGGCTGGCCGGCTGTCGGCACCCTCGCCGGCTCCGGCCCCTTCCCGCACCAGTATATTGCTGATGCTGACCGCCGTTGTGTACAACGAAATGGCCACAATCAGCAGCACCGGCTGCACAAAGGCCACAAACCCCGGGACTTCGGTATTGCCCACGATACTCAACATCAGAATGATGGACGGCCCCAGCACCACAAACAAGGTCAGGGCAATGAAAAAGACAATGCGCTCCTTGTACCGGCCCAGATCGCGGTTGGTCACCAGCCCCAACACAAACTTGCCGATGGCCAGGCCTGCCATGATGGTCGCGGCAATGCTCAGGTCCGCCCGCATCAGGGTTTCATAGACATTGCCGTCCCACAGCCGCTGCATGGCAATGACAAGAAACGGAAACAACACAAACAGCACGTCTGCGTAGGTGCCGTACATCATGCTCAGTGAATTGTGTTCCTGGGGGCGATTCTGGTCACTCATGGGTCTGTTCCTGTCGGGTACCGGTGGTTGAAACCAGTGCCTTCAGAGCCTGGTCAATCATATGGTTCAGTTGTTCCAGCCGTTGTGCGATTTCCGGCCAGTCGTATTCATTCTGTAGCAGGCACTGCTCCAGCCTGCCCGCCTGTTCCGTCATCATCGGGTAGCCCATGGCTCCGGCCGTACCCTTGATCTGGTGGCTCTCGGTGCGCAGCACGTCAACATTCCGGTCACCCAGGGCCAGCTTCATGCGGCGCTGGCGCTCCGCAAGGCCGGACAGGAAGCGGGAAACAAGGTGCGCCAGGTCATCATCAAGGCCCGAGCTGTCCACGGTCTGCGCTCCCAGATAGCGATCCAGCAGGGCCTGCAGGTGGCTCTGGTCGATGGGCTTGTTGAGCACGCCATCACAGCCGGCTGCCAGCAGGGCTTCGTTCTCGGCCTGGTCACCGGCGGTGAAGGCGATCAGGGGCCGGCGGAATCCGGCCTGGCGAAGCAGGCGGGTAGCTTCCACGCCGTCCATTCCCGGCATGTGGCGATCCATCAACACCAGGTGCACGGTATCCGACAGTGCGCGGCGCACAGCTTCATCCCCCGAGGCCACCAGAACCGGGTCCAGGCCCAGGCGCCGGAGCATGCGCTCCACCAACCGACGGTTGTCCTCGTTGTCTTCGGCCACCAGAACCCGGCCGGAATAGCTCCTGTCCGCAGCAGTAACCGGCTCCGGGCAATGGGTCAGGTAGCGGGCCAGCATCTCGTAGAACCGCTGCTTGTCGATCGGCTTGGCCAGGTGCTCGTTACAGCCGGCCATCCGATATTCCGCAATATCCTCGGCCATGACATTAGCCGTAAGGGCAATAATGGGCGTATTGATACCTGCTTCACGAATCGCCTGGGTGGCATCCCGGCCGTTCATGACCGGCATCTGGATATCCATCAGGATCAGGTCGAAGTCTTCGCGCCTTACCCGTTCCAGGGCTTCGGCACCGTTAGCCACATGCACCAGCTCGGCGCCGGTACGGGCCACCAGCAGGGATACCAGCCGCCGGTTCACTTCGTTGTCTTCGGCACACAGGATCCGGCCCGACAACCTCGGTGCCAGCACCATGGCAATGGCCCGGCGACGCTGGCTGAATTCCGAGGCATCCCGCAGGAAGTGCACCTGCTGCAGGCTGCCGGTGCTGATGGAAACCTCGAATTCGCTGCCCTCGCCGTAGGTACTGGTTACCCGGATATCCCCTCCCAGCAGCTCCGCCAGCCGGCGGGAAATACTCAGCCCCAGCCCGGTGCCACCGTACTGGCGGGAGATGGCGGTGCTGCCCTGGGCGAACGGATCAAACAACCGCTCCAGCTGCTCCGGCTTCATGCCAATACCGGTATCCACCACCCGGGCAATCAGGGTTTCAGCCTCGCGGTCACAGCGGATGACCAGGGAGATCGAACCGCTTTCCGTGAATTTCAGCGCATTTGCACACAGATTGATGATGATTTGCCGGTATCGGGTTGGGTCCGTGCAGATCTGCTCCGGCAGCGGATACTCGCAGACAATGCGGAAATCCAGGCCTTTCTCCCGGGCCCGTGGCTCGAAGAACGCGCGGACTTCATCCAGCAACTCCGGCAGATTCACCGGCACCACATCCACGTCCAGCTTGTTGGCGTCGATCTTGGAGTGGTCCAGGATATCGTTCACCAGCTCCAGCAGGTGCCGGCCACTGCGTACCACGGTTTCAGCGCTGCTGCGCTTTTCCCGGTCGTCCAGGTCCGGGTCCAGCAGGGTTTCGCCGTAACCGATGATCGCCGCCAGCGGCGTCCGGATTTCATGGCTCATGTTGGCCAGGAACTGGCTCTTGGCCTTGGCGGAGTTGCGGGCCAGCTCTTTCTCCAGCCGTTCCTGTTCCCGTTCACGTTCGATCTGCTGGCGCTGGTGGCTTTCGGTGGCATCGATGCAGGTGCCTTCCAGGTGCACCGGCATGCCCTCGGCATCGTAGGCGGTGTGCAAGGAGATGGTCGCCCAGCGCTCCTCGCCCTCACGGGTAAAATACCGGGCTTCGATGCCTTTAACCGTGCCCCGGGCTTCCAGCTGCTCCACCACCAGCCGCCGCAGGCGCTCATCGGCTATGCAGGTTTCCAGCACGTCCGGATTTTCACCCAGCAGTTCACGGCTGCTGTTGTAACCCAGAAGCTCTGCCATGGCCGGGTTGGCGGTCACAAATTTCCGCTCCGGTGACATCTGGAACACGCCTTCGATGGCGTTGTTGAACAGCGACTGGTAACGCCCAAGGTTGGCCAGGGCCCGGCGGTTCCAGGCCATGGCTTCACCCTGTACCTGCTTGATGCGGTCTGCCAGGGCAAAGGAGAACAGGATGATCTGGGCCGTCAGCCCGAACTGCGGGGCGTAGGTGGTAAAGGTATTCAGCGGGAGGTAGCCCATCACCGTCAGGGCATAGATACCAAAGCCAATCAGCGCCATGGTCCAGGCGTAGAAATAGGCCCGGGCGGCCGGGTTGTAGTAACGCCAGGACAGGTAACTGACCACAATCAGGATGATACTGAGCAGGATCGAATCCAGCACGACCCATTCCATCGCCACCGAATAGGGCATGAAAATGGACAGGCCAAAGGTGAGCACCACCGAATACAGGCACAGCCGCAGCACCTGGTCCAGGTCTGGTGAACGCTCACGGGTTTCCAGCAGGGAGCGGGCCATCAGCAGGCCAAAGAACCAGGTCAGGATGATCTGGTAGTGCAGGTAATCCTTGTTCAGCAAGGCCGGCCGTTCATCCAGCAACTGCACGCCGTGGACCTGCTCGGTAGAAATAAACACCGCCGCACCCACCAGGTAAAGCACATAGTAGATGTTGCTGCGTTCACGCACCGATACCGCCACAAACAGGTTGTAGGCCAGGATCGCCAGGATGGCACCCAGCAGCACCCCGCGCACCGCTTCATCGATAGAAACTTTCTCGATGTATTCGTTCGGGTGCCAGAGGGTGATGGGCAGGCGGAAGGTGTTGGTATTGGTGATGCGCAGGAACACCCGCGTGCGGCTGTCAGGAGGCAGCTTCAGCCGGAAAGTGGGGTTGGGCACGGCCAGGTCGCGGTCTTCCCAGTTGTCCTGGTAGCCGGCCTGGCGCTGGTCTACCAGCATTCCATCCCGCTCAAGAAACAACTCGACGCTGTCCACCAGCGGTAGCGCCAGCTCCAGTATCCAGTCGGTCTCGCCCTGCAGGGCATGGGTACTCAGGTCAAAGCGGGTCCAGTAAGCAGACCCGGTGTAGCCGAAGTTGAGCACGCCGGCTTCATGCTGGGTGAAGGCTTCGGCCTCAAGATATCTGAGCTGATCAATCGACAGGCTCTGGTCCGGATCTTCCAGGTACCGCAAGCATCCGCCCAGGTCACGGATGGCACCGGTGTTCCGGTCAAGCCGGACTTCGCCACTGCGGCAGGCATCCTGGGCCATGGCCGGGGCCGGCAGAATCAGGGCTGCCAGTACAAGAAACAGAACCAGCACCGGAATCCCGGCCTGGGCGAACCGTTGCTGCAAAATGTGATCTCCGCGCGGGTAGCTGCGTGCTTTATCGTTTATTGTCAGCACAGCTCACTTTAGCCTTTCACAACAAATTTCGCACCCCGGGGCCTTCTGAAATGAGACATTCCTGCCTTTTTGTTGCCATATCACTGGCGTTGCTGACCCTGAGTGGATGCCGTGTGGAGAGCGGTGGGGATTCCACTTCTACGCTCAATCCCGCCACAAATGTAGATCTTCGGTTTTCCACGTTCACCCTGCTCGAACAAACCGATACCGTCCTTTTTGCCGATCTGATCCAGGCTGTAGAACCAGATCCCAACACCCAAAGCACTTTTGATGCAGCGGCGGTAGCAGACAGCATCAGGAATCAGATCGCTTTGTTTGCTGGCCTTACTTACTCCGATGAGCAGCCACCACAAATTGAATCCGCAAGGAATCCTTTAGACATCATAAGGCGTGTCATCGGTGAAAATGCCGTCGAAAACTTTAACGAAGGCCGACAATACATTGTACGAAGGATCAAACAAGGTGAGGCCGGTGAATACAGCAACAGAACAAACCAGGTTCAGATCCGTTTTATCGATGAGTCCGCCCTTAAAGACGGCCAGCCCGAGAACGACTATAACTGGCAGTACCCAATCGTAAAGTGGGTGTATACACCAGAATCTTCCAATCTAGTAACCCGCGTGCTCACATGGGCGTCGTCCGGCTCTTTCCCGCCCGGCTCAACGCGACCCAGTGCCACACTTGCCACCCAATTCCTGCCCGAAGCATTTTCCAGCTCAGGCTATAACGATGGTGCCAGAGTCATTACCGAAGGTAGTGTCGTCATTGAGAATGAGCGGGAAATGGCATTTGCGCGGAGTTATTCCGGTTCGAATACCGACAGCCTGATCATTGATGGAACTGCAATCGGTACCTCAGAAAACACTGAGGGCGGCCCGGAATTCACATTTGCGGGACAGATCGTAGATTGCGTAAAGATTGAGATGGACTACGAGTTGCCAAAAGTCCGTGTTTACACCTCAATAGACCAAACCCCGAGCACAGATGCCTACTGCTCGGAAAAAACCGAACCAGAGTACGAATATGCAACGAAGGAGTCTGGCCTGAGACCCTGAGGGCTACAAATCCCAGTTCTGCAAAAACCCCTTCTTGCGGCTGATCATTCGCTCATAGGTAGAAATCATCAGGGCAGCGTGGGGGGCCTTGGTCATGCGCAGGGTTTCGATACGGCGTTCAAGCCGCTCTACTTCGTTGCACAGCTGTTGCTGGACCTGGGAGCGCATGCTCTCGTGATAGTCCAGTTGCACGCGGCGGGGTTCGGGCGGGGACAGCGTTGATTTTGGCATAGGGGTCTCATCCATTGAGTCGTTGGTAACTTCCACATCCTGAAAGTCTTGCGTGAAAAAGTGTGCCGGACTGTCCGACAAAGTTCAATTAAAATGAACAAGCTTTCACTTTTTTTAACACTCCGTTAACCCCGGTGCCCCGGCTCACGCTGCCACCAGCCTGCGGCGATGCTCCGGCAATAACGGAAACTGCTTGCACACAGTATAGACAAACTTCCCCAGCGCGGGTAAATGATGGCCGACTATCGGGAAGCCGGTATTGAGCAGGCTGACCGAAATATCCCGGGCCGGGTCCGCCCAGCAGAACTTGTTGATCAAGCCCACGTGGCCAAAGGCATAGCGGCTTTGCGGCCCCCAGAGCCCCACCGGATTGCCGCCCAGCATCATGCCGGCACTGAAGCGCATGGGCAGCATCATGGTACGGTCCACCTGGAGGGATCCGAACTGCTGGATTGCACGCCGGATGGTGAGTTCGCTGCAGATCCGCTGGCCATTCCAGGTGCCGCCATTCAGAATCATCTGAAAAAACCGGCTCATTTCCTCAGCGGTGCCGCACAGGTTACCGGCGGGAATCACCGCTTCCTGGAAACGGGGATCATTGGTCACTCGCTCAACGGTACCGATGTCGCCCCCCAGCGCCCGGTTAACAATCCAGGACACCGGAAACCTCGGGGTAGGCCCGGTGGCGTAGTTACTGGCCAGGTCCGGAAGGTGTTCCGCACCAATACCGTAGGTGAACCATTTCATGCCCATGGGCCCGCGCAGGTACTTGTCCAGGTAGGCATCAATGCTGTCGCCGGTCACCTTCTCCAGCACCCGCTGCAACACAAAGCCGCCGGTGATGGCGTGGTAAGCCACCTTGGCGCCGTCTACTTCCACCGGCCGGGCGTTACACAGCAGGCGCCAGATTTCGTCTTTATCCCACAACACATCAATGGGGGTTTCCCGGGGAATGGCCGGAATGCCGCCCCGGTGCGACAGGATCTGGTGCACGGTTATGGTGCGCTTACCGCTGCTGGCAAATTCCGGGCAGTAGTAGGACACCGGGTCCATCAGGTTCACCAGCCCCTGCTCGGCCAGCATATGCATCAGCAAGGCAGTCACCGCCTTGGAGGCAGAGAAAAAGCAGATGGGGGTTTCGGTAGTCATCGGCACCCGGGGCACCGAGCGGGGATCGTGGGGCCCGTTACCCCGGCTGTGACCGATGGCGCGATGCAACACCTGTTCACCCCGATAACGCAAAGACAGCTGGATACCGGGATGAACCCCGGTCCGGTACAGGGCTTCCACGCTGCGCCACACGGCTTCCGGAACCTCTGGGGCCAGGCCAACCCGTTCCGGGTGCTCCGAGGCAGTGTCCCGGAAGGTGACCGAGTCCAGGTCCCGGGGAATGGCGCTGAGGTTCAGGGCGCGGCGAGCCAGTGAATGCATATTGTTGCCTTTGTTTTATATCTGAATGGTTTCACTATAGATCAAAGCACATCATCCGGCAGCAACCGGGGTGCAGTTACCGGCGCCCCGTGGTTTAATTCCGGCAAACCGTGATTGCAACAGGAGTCTGCATGACCCCCGGAATTCTCGCCGCCCAACGCGCCAAGGTGGCTTTTACCGTGCATGAGTACGAGCATGACCCGGCCGCCGAAAGCTACGGCAACGAGGCCGTGGAAAAAACCGGCGCCAATCCTGACCAGGTGTTCAAAACCCTGGTTGTCTCGCTGGATGGCAAAGACCTCGCCGTCGCCGTGGTGCCTGTATCCGCCATGCTCAGCCTGAAGCTGATTGCCCGGGCCGCCGGGGCCAAGAAGGCCGCCATGGCCGACAAACAGCTGGTGCAGCGCACTACCGGCTATGTTCTGGGGGGCGTCAGCCCGCTGGGGCAGAAGAAGCGCCTGAAGACGTTTATCGACGACTCGGCCCGCAACTTCGCAACCCTGTTTGTCAGCGCCGGAAAACGGGGCCTGGAGATCGAATTGGCTCCGGAAGACCTGGCCAGGCTCACCGGGGCTACCTTCGCGCCCCTGCAACAGGACTGATCCGGTGAATCACGCCAACGACCTTATCCTGATTAACCGGCAAGGCTTACCAGGAAGAACCCGACGACGGTGACTAGGCCATACAAAAAAACCGGAGAGCCCAGGGCTGTCCGGTTTTTCTGATCAGGGCCGGGTCAAGCAACCCGGCCTGGCCCTGGGCCTCAGGCCACGGATGCCCGTGCGTCGGCCAGGATCTTGTTCAGGGTAGCGCTCGGCTGCATTACCTCGCACACCTTCTCCATCGGCGGATGGTAGTAACCACCGATGTCGGCCGGGTGGCCCTGAACAACGGTCATTTCCTCAAGGATCTTGTCCTTGTTCTCTTCCAGCTGTGCTGACAGCTTGGCAAAGAACTCTTTCAGTTCCTTGTCCTCATCCTGCTTGGACAGCTCTTCCGCCCAGTAACGGGCCAGGTGGAAGTGGGAACCACGGTTATCCAGCTCGCCGGTCACCCGGGACGGAGACTGGTTGTTTTCCAGCAGTTTCTCAGTAGCCTTGTCCAGGGTCTGGCCCAGCAGACGGGCACGCTGGTTGCTCTGTTTCTCGCCCAGCTCGTCCAGGGACACTGCGGTGGCCAGGAATTCACCCAGGGAATCCCAGCGCAGGTGGTTTTCCTGGATCAGCTGCTGTACGTGCTTGGGTGCGGAACCGCCAGCACCGGTCTCGTACAGACCACCGCCGTTCAGCAGCGGCACGATGGACAGCATCTTGGCGCTGGTGCCCAGCTCCAGGATCGGGAACAGGTCGGTCAGGTAGTCACGCAGCACGTTGCCGGTTACGGAAATGGTATCCAGGCCACGGATCAGGCGCTCCATGGTCCAGCGGATAGCACGAACCGGAGACATGATGTGGATTTCCAGGCCTTCGGTGTCCAGCTCGGCCAGGTACTTCTCGACCTTCTTGATCAGCTGGGCATCGTGAGCACGCTCGTCGTCCAGCCAGAATACCGCCGGCATACCGCTGGAACGTGAACGGTTGACCGCCAGCTTGACCCAGTCGCGGATCGGCAGGTCCTTGGTCTGGCAAGCGCGCCAAATATCGCCTTGCTCAACGTTGTGCTCAGTCAGCACAGTGCCATCTTCAGCGACAACGCGAACGATACCGTCTTCCTTGATTTCGAAGGTTTTGTCGTGGGAGCCGTACTCTTCCGCCTTCTGGGCCATCAGGCCGACGTTCGGCACAGTACCCATGGTGGTGGGATCGAACGCGCCGTGGGTCTTACAGAAGTTGATCACTTCCTGGTAGATGGTGGCGTAGGTGGACTCAGGCATAACCGCCTTGGTGTCCTTCAGCTTGCCATCACGGGCCCACATCTTGCCGGAGTTACGGATCATCGCCGGCATGGAGGCGTCTACGATCACGTCGCTCGGTACGTGCAGGTTGGTGATACCTTTAACGGAATCGACCATGGCGATTTCCGGACGGTGCTCGTAGCAGGCGTGCAGGGCTTCCTGGATTTCTTCCTGCTTGGATTCCGGCAGTTGCTTGATCTTCTCAACCACGGAAGACAGGCCGTTGTTCGGGTTTACGCCGATTTCATTGAACAGGTCGCCGTACTTGTCGAACAGCTCCTTGAAGAACACCTTCACCGCGTGACCGAACACGATCGGGTGAGAGATTTTCATCATGGTGGCTTTCACGTGCAGAGAGAACATCACACCGGTCTTTTCGCAGTCTTCGATGGCGCCTTCGAAAAACTTCACCAGTTCCTTCTTGCTCATGAACATGCCGTCGAGCACTTCGCCTTCCTGCAGCGGCAGGTCGGATTTCAGAACGGTTTGCTCACCCTTCTTGTTCTCGAACACGATGCGGGCGTTGGTGGCCTTGTCCAGGGTTACAGACTGCTCGCTGGAGTAGAAGTCGCCACCGCGCATGTGCGCCACGTGGGTACGGGAAGCCGGGCTCCACTCACCCATGGTGTGCGGGAACTTGCGGGCAAAGGCTTTTACCGCAGCCGGTGCACGGCGGTCGGAGTTACCTTCACGCAGGACCGGGTTAACGGCGCTGCCCAGCACTTTGGAGTAACGTGCGTGGATTTCTTTCTCTTCGTCGGTTTCCGGGTTTTCTTTGTACTCGGGAACTTTGTAGCCCTGCTCGTTCAGCTCTTTGATGGCAGCACGCAGCTGGGGAATGGACGCAGAGATGTTCGGCAGCTTGATGATGTTGGCGTCCGGATCCTTGGTGTACTCACCCAATTCAGCCAGGGCATCCGGCACCCGCTGGTCTTCCTCGAGGTAGTCCGGGAAGCCTGCCAGAATACGCGCCGCGAGAGAGATGTCGCTGGTTTCGAAGTCGATACCAGCCGGCTTGGCGAAGGTTTCCAGGATGGGAAGCAGTGACCGGGTAGCGAGGGCGGGTGCCTCGTCGGTCAACGTGTAGACAATCTTGGATTTGGAGTTGCTCATTTTCGTCCTCAGGCTATGGGGTGGGTTCAGGACGGTCATGGCGCATTCGGGCGTCTTGTGAACGTCCGGTTTTGCCAGTGACTGATTCGGAACTTTTGATAGACCTACTAAGATAGCATTTTTTGCGGAATTTTGGTTACGATCTTAGTATAAGAACGTACGGATGATGCCTGATCTTCGGTTACAGGCTCATGAAATGGCGGGAATTTACGAAACTTTCTAACATTTGTTCGTTTTTCTGGCTTTGGAGTGATCGCGGTGGTTTCCGCAACCCTTTGCTCAGCGATGACGGCCGTCACTTTGTCAACAAAACACCCCTGATCATTCCGGTAACAAACCGGCCGCAGCCAAACGCTCCCGAATCCGGTCCAGCGCTTCCGGGTTACCCAGGGCATCCCGGTTATCGGCTTTGTTCGAGCCGTTGATCAGTCGGGCGACTGCCAGCTCGACCTTCTTGCCGCTGCGGGTGTAGGGGATGTCGGGCACTTCGACGATGTGTTTGGGTACGTGCCTTGGGCTGGCGCCTTCGCGGATTCGGGTTTTCAGGGTTTTGGCCAGGTCGTCGGTGACGGTCTGGCCTTCGGCCGGGACCACGAACAACACCACTTCCACGTCGCCGTCGATCTGGCGGCCGACGACGAGGCTATCTTTGATCTCGGCGACGGTTTCGACCTGTCGGTAGATTTCGGCGGTGCCGATTCTGACGCCGCCAGGGTTGAGGGTGGCGTCGGAACGGCCGTAGATGATGGCGCCGCCGTGTTCGGTGAATTCGATGAAATCACCGTGGGCCCAGACGCCGGGGAAGCTGTTGAAGTAGGCGTCCTGGTAGCGCGCGTTGTCCGGGTCCTGCCAGAAGCAGACCGGCATGGAAGGCAGCGGCTGGCGGCAGACCAGTTCGCCCCGGCCGTTGCTGACCGGCTGACCGTCATCGCCGTAGGCCACGGCGTCAACGCCCAGGAATCGGCACTGGATCTCGCCACGGCGCACTGGCAGCAGCGGGGTGGCGCCAACGAAACAGCCACAGATGTCGGTGCCGCCGGCGATGGAGCCGAGCAGGGCGTTTGGTGCGCCGTCGGTGTAGATCCAGTCGTAGTCTTCCGGCAGCAGGGGGGAGCCGGTGGAGAAGACGACGCGCAGGTGGCCCTGATCGAGTGTTTTGGCGGGCTGGAGTTCCGCTTTGCGGCAGCCGGCGATGAAGCGGGCGCTGGTGCCGAAATGGGTGACTTTTTCCAGCACCACCGTATCCCAAAGGAAGTTCAGGCTGGGATAGCCGGGGGAGCCGTCGACGGTGATTACGGCGGCGCCGGTCATCAGTGCCGAGGCCTGCCAGTTCCACATCATCCAGCCGCAGGTGGTGAAGTAGAGGAAGCGGTCTTCCGGGCCCACGTCGCCGTGGAGCATGAGTTCCTTCGCGTGGTTGACCAGCAAGCCAGCGGTGCCATGCACGATGCACTTGGGTTTGCCGGTGGTGCCGGAGGAATAGAGGATGTAGACCGGATGGTCCGGGTCCACGGGCGTGAACGAAGGTGCCTGCCCTGTACCAAAGGTCAGAGCCTCGTCCCAGGTGGTGACCAGTTTGCCTTGAATCGGGGCTTCATCTGGCAGCTGTTGGATGCTGATCACCACTTTCAGGGATGGCAGCTCTGCAATCAGTTCCGCGAAGTCGTCCTGGCGGGCAAACACCTTACCGCCGTAGCCATAACCGTTCACTACGATCAGGGCCGCCGGTTCGATCTGGCTGAAGCGGTCGTTGATGGCACCTATGCCGAAGTCCGGAGAGGCGGAACTCCAGATGGCGCCCAGACTGGTGGACGCCAGCATGCCGACCAGGGCTTCGTAGCCATTGGTGACCACGCCTGCGACCCGGTCGCCCTTGGCAATGCCCTTGCTTCGCAGGAAGGCTTCCAGCGCGCCGGCGTCGGCTTTCAACTCAGCGTAGGTCTTGCGCTGTGCAGGGCGGGTTTCGCAATAGGCCACCACGGCTTCTTTATCAGCATGGTCACCATCGGCGAGGCGCAGCAAATTGGCCGCAAAGTTCAGTTTCATGCCCGGGAACCATTCCGCGCCGGGCATTTCACGGTGGCCAAGAACCCGTTTGGCCGGTGCCTCACAGACCAGGCCGCAGTAGTCCCAGACTTTCTGCCAGAAAGTATCAAGCTCGGTGATCGACCACTGATGCAGTGCGTGGTAGTCGGCAAAGGGCCCGAAGCCCTGTTGCTCGAGCCAGTTCTTGAACTGGCCCATGCGGGATTGAGTCAGGGTGGCTTCTGTCGGGGTCCAGGCCACTTGTGATTGTTCTGCGTTGCTCATCCGTTTCTCCAGGTAATTACTGCATATGCCAACCATGGCTGACCACAATAGACTGACCGGTCAGGGCGGCAGACGGAAAAGCGGCCAGGTGTACGGCCAGCTCTGACACGTCTTCAAGGGTGGTGAATTTGCCGTCCACGGTGTTCTTCAGCATGACCTTGCTGATCACCTCCTCCTCGGAGATACCCAGCTCTCTGGCCTGCTCGGGAATCTGCTTGTCCACCAGCGGTGTGCGCACGAATCCCGGGCAGATGATGTTGCTGCGGACCCCGTGCTCGGCGCCTTCTTTGGCCACGGCCCGGCATAGACCGAGCATGCCATGCTTGGCCGCCACATAGGGCGCTTTCAGGGGTGACGCTTCCAGCGAGTGTACCGAGCCCATGTAAAGCATGGTACCGCCACTTTGGGCGTACATTTGCCGGAGCGCGGCCCGGGTGACCAGAAAGGCGCCGTCCAGGTGCACACTCATCACTTTGCGCCAATCATTGAAGGACAGTTTGTGTACCGGGTCAATGTGCTGGATGCCGGCATTGGCCAACGCAATATCCAGCCGGCCCCACTTTTCGACGATGGCCGCAACCCCTCGCTCCACGGCCTGCTCGTCAGTGACGTCCATGGCCAGAGCAAGTGCCGTTCCGCCCGCCTGCTCGATGGCGTCAACGGCGTCCCGGGCGCTCTCTTCGGTCAGGTCAGCAACGGCGACCCGGGCACCCTCGCGGGCATAGTGTTCGGCAATGGCACGGCCGATGCCCCGGCCGGCCCCGGTAATCAGGGCAATGCGATCTTGAAGACGATTCATCACAGTCTCCTTTGTTGTTTGATATCGGATGAACTCAGGGCGGCGAACCGGCTCAGGAGCCCCCATACACTTCGTTGGGCAACCAGGTTGCCAGCGGCTCAAACCAGAACACCAGGGCCAGCGCCAGTAACTGCAGTACAATGAATGGAAGCACGCCCAGGTAGATGTGACGGGTGGTGATGCCCGGCGGGCAGACACCCTTGATGTAGAACAGCGAAAAACCCACCGGCGGTGTCAGGAAGGAGGTCTGCAGGCAGATGGCGAACATAATCGCGAACCACACCGGCTCCACCCCCATCTTGAACAGTACCGGGGCCACCAGGGGCAACACGATCAGGGTGATTTCCACCCAGTCCAGGAAGAAGCCCAGCAAAAAGGTGATAAACAAGACCGTCAGCAACACGCCGGTGGTGCCGAAGGGCAGGCCAGTGATGGCGCCTTCGATCACCTCGTCGCCGCCGAGTCCGCGCAAGACCGACGCAAAGACCGTCGCACCGATGAAAATACCGAAGATAAACGCCGATGTACGGCTGGTCTGATACAGGGATTCCTTCAGGGTTGCCATGTCCAGGCGCTTGCTGACGAAGGCCATCAACAGGGCACCACCCGCGCCCACCGCTGACGCCTCAGTCGTGGTTGCAATGCCAAAGAAGATGGAGCCCAGCACTGCAATGATCAACACCATTGGGGGCATCACGGCTTTGAACACATCGAACAGGGCCCGCGCATCCAGCGGTTCGCGATTTTCCGGAGCCGGTGCCAGGTCCTTCTTCAGGAATGACGCGATGAGGATGTACAGAATGTACATGGCACCCAGCATCACGCCGGGTATCAGCGCCCCCATGAACAGTTTGCCGACGGAAGCATCAGAGGTGCCCAGGCGGTCTGCCATCAATACCAGCATGATGCTGGGGGGCACCAGAATGCCCAACGTGCCCACCGAACAGGCGGTTCCTACCGCCAGTGGTTTGTTGTAGTTGGCCTGCATCATGGGCCCGAGCGACAGCATGCCCAGCAACACCACCGAAGCGCCGACAATGCCGGTCGAGGCCGCCAGTAACACACCCACGATCACCACGGTGATGGCGTAGCCACCCCGGAGCGGGCCCAGCACACGCACCAGGCTGTGCATCAGTTTCTCGGCAATGCCGGAGCGGTCCAGCATGATGCCCATGAAAATGAACATCGGCAGCGCCACCATCAATTCATTGGCGACAATGCCGTAGATTCTGGCATCCAGCACCCCCATGGTGCCTTGCCAGGTAAACCAGAGCGGGGAGTCGAAATACTCCACCATCACGTGTCCGACAATGGCGAACACAAGACCAATACCCGCCAGTGACCAGGCTACCGGGAATCCCAGCAGCAGGAGCACCATGAAGCTGGCAAACATGGCGATAACAAGAATCGCTTCTACACCCATGACGTCTGCCTCGTTATTCAGGGATTGGGATGGCCGGTGGACCGGCGATCGTCGTTCGGAGGGGTGACCGCCCTGGGGAAGCCAAACAACAGCGTTGTGCAGCGGGTCGCTCTGGAAAGCAGCGCCAGCATCACGAAAGCCAGGCCAAGCGGCAACATGCTCTTGAAGATAAACCGGTACGGCAGCCCACTGGGTGCCTGGGATCGTTCGTTGTAGGTCCAGGCCGTCCAGGCATAGGGCACCAGGGCATGAATCATCAGGTAGATCACCGGCAACGCCAGCACAACAATGCCCAGCAGGTCGATCCAGGCCTGCGCCCTGGGCGAAAACTTTTCTTTCAGCACGTCTACCCGGACATGGTCATCCCGGACCACGGCGTAGCCGAGCGTCAGCATGGTGGCGATCCCGAACAGGTGCCACGACAGTTCCTCCAGAGCAATGGAGCCCTGCGACAACGCATACCGCGAAAATACGTTGATGAGCACAACAACGAGCACACCAATCCACAACCAGGAACTCAGGCGACCCACGGCCACAACCAGCATGTCCAGCCGCCAGGACAGCCCGTTGGCAGGCAATTCGGTATTACCGGGAGCCGTGGATTGACTGCCCACAGACGTATTGGAATCCGTCACAATAACCTCGATTCATTCGTACGCAGGAGGGAGTTGCAGGCAGCGATCCAGCGCTGCCTGCTGCGATCATCATCCGCGGATCAGTCGTACTGGTAGAAATCCCGGGGCAGGTAGCCCTTGGAGTGCCAGATGGAGTGATGTTCCATGAAGTCTCGCTGGCTGGTCAGAACCCGCTTGAACATCGGGTCTTTGGCTGCGATCTCGTCCAGCACCTCGTTGGTGACCTTCTGCAATTCCCGCAGCACGGGCTCTGGCAGGGTCTGGGCGCTCACACCTTCTTTCTCGTAGTCGCGCAGTGCGGTTGGCTGGGCCCACTCGCTCTGGGCAAAGCCCTTGAGCGTGGCAGACTCGCACCCCATCTCCACCAGTGCACGGGTTTGGGGTTCCAGCTTTTCCCAGGTGTCCTTGTTCACCAGCAGGTGGGAGGTGGTCAGAGTCTGGTGCCAGCCGGGCATGATGTAGTTCTTGATGATCTGGTCCAGGCCCAGCATCTTGTCGATGGCTGGCTGGGAGAACTCGGTGGCATCAATGGTCTTGCGCTCCAGAGCCTGGTAGATCTCGCCGCCGGGCACCATGGTTACAGAGGCGCCCAGCTTTTCCAGGACCTTGCCGCCAATACCGGCAAAGCGGATCTTCAGGCCGTCAAAGTCGTCCACACCTTCGATGGGCTGGGCAAACCAGCCGGCACCCTCAGGCCCGATGATCGAACAAAGCATCGGGTGAATGTTGCGCTCGGCGTAGATTTCTTCCAGCAGCTCCCGGCCATCGCCCTCGTAGTACCATGCCAGATACGCCGGTGGCTCCATGTTGAAAGGTGCACCGGAGTAGAGCGGCAGGGAAGGAATAGTGCCCTGGTCATAACCCACCCATGTGTAACCGGCGGGGTACTTGCCGCTGCCCACGGCATCCATGATTTCAAACGGGGGAACCAGTTCGCCGGGCTCATAGTAGCGAAGCTGAATATCTCCGCCGGAAACCGCTTTGAGGTTTTCCGACAGGTGTTTGACCGGTGTGGTCAAACCGATCAGGTGCGAAGGAAAGGCGAGGGGAACCTGCCAACGAACTTTCTCGGCAGCCAGCGCGTCGCTGCTGGCCAGGCTACCGGTGATGACGGCAGCGGCGGTAATGCCATAGGCAAGGCGAGAGACATTGAACTTGATCGACATGAACTGGATCCTTCTTTTTGTTGTCATCGACCTCCCGGCACAGGGCTGGAAGGCGAGTCTGAATAGGATCAGACAACGCAGGAAAACCTGACTGACTCGGTTTGGGTCCAACAATGGTGCGTCAGTTTGTTTTCAAGCGTTGTTCTGACGTCCTGCATCCGGATAACAGCACTCGTTGTGCCAAATAACACAACTGCATGATATTAAAGAGATTGTGACGTCAAACGGGAATGAAAAAGAAAACAGTTGTCCGAATATCAGGACACTTCTCGCTGTAGGTCGTAGTTATATGTCCTGAATTTCGGACAACTGTCCGGATTTCAGGACATTCTGGCCAGTTTTTCGTACAGCACAGAGCGGGAAATCCCCAGCAACCTGGCCGCCCGCGTCCGGTTGCCACGGCACGCCAGCAGAGCTTCTTCGATGGCATGGGCTTCCGCCTCGGCCATCACCCGGGCCAAAGGCCGAACCCGGCGCAACGACATGCGTGGTTCGGGCCCCGCACTGGCTGCCGGCAACACCTTAAAAATCGATTCAGCATCGAGCAGGCCATCATCCTCACTCATGGTCAGGGCCCGTTCCAACAGGTTACGCAATTCCCGAATATTGCCGGGCCAGTCGTAATGGCCCAACGCGGCAATGCCCTCGTCGGTGATTTCACCGGGCAAGCCCTGGCCGTCGCAGATATCACCCAGCAGCGCTTCACACAGCACCCCCAGGTCCACCAGCCGATCTCGCAAAGGCGGTATCGAAATCTCGAGTACATTGAGCCGGTAATACAGGTCCGACCGGAAGCTGCCGTCAGCGATCATGGCGTCAAGATTGCGACTGGTGGCGGCAATAACCCGCACATCCACCGGGCTGACGGTGTTCGAACCCAGTGGCTCAATCTCCCCCTCCTGCAACGCCCGCAACAGCTTGGCCTGTAACGGCAAAGGCATATCCCCCACCTCGTCCAGAAACAGGGTGCCACCGTTGGCGAGCTGGAACTTGCCCTCCCGGGTGCGCTTGTCTGCGCCGGTGTAGGCCCCCGGTGCCACACCGAAAAATTCGGCCTCCAACAGGTTTTCAGGCACCGCCGCCACGTTAACGCCGACAAACGGCTTGTGGGCCCTCGCGGATGCCGAGTGAATGGCCTGGGCCAGAACCTCTTTACCGGTGCCGGTTTCGCCCAGCAGCAATACCGGCACGTCACGACCCGATGCCAGCCGGGCCCGGCGCTTCACCTCAAGGGCTTGCGGGCTGGCCCCCACAAAGTCCGTCAGGTTGTAGCGGGTACCCCGGGATTTTTTGGCAAGCGCCTTGCGGGCGGCGGCCAGATCCTGATGCAGCCTGCGGAATTTGGCCACCAGAGGCGTCAGTGGCTGCAAATCGTCGTAGAGCACAAAGGCGATGGCGCCCACGATCTTGCCGTCATCGTCCTGTACCGGTATGCGTGTCACCACCAGCTGCTGGTGATTATGTTCCATGATGTCCAGCAATAGCGGCTTGCCGGAGGCGACCACCTCCGGCATTCGGGTATGGGGAATGATCCGGCGGACATCCTCGCCGATGGCAACCGACGGGGCCGGCAACTGCAGCAAATCGGCATAGCTCTGATTAATCCAGGTGATCCGGTTATCCGCATCAATGGCAATCGCGCCGGCGCTGGCCTGCTCGAACATTGGTGCCAGCGCATCGATCAACTCCCGGGTCAGTCCGGTTTTATGATTATCTGAAAACAGCTGTGTCATAGACGGCGCACCGGTACCAGGCTAGAGACGAATGAAAGGTAGCAGGCTCAACGCCAGAATAGTCGCCACTGCAATCACAGCGGCCACGAAAGTGACCGGCCGTTGGCGGAACTGGAACCAAAGGCCGGTTTCGCCCCGCGCACACCGGGCCTGATATTCCCGACGCCGGGTGGCCAGGCGCTCAGCCTGATAGCCGTCCAGCAGAGCCCGGGCCCGCCGGGCCTCGTCATCATCATGCACCCAGAAACCGCCCATGCTGATGCCCCAGCGGCTGGGTGGCGTTTCGTAATAGCGCACATCGTGCTCGTCAAACAGGGCACGAATGTCCTCGGCTTCGTCATCCGGCACATTGCGCAGGTTCATCAGGTGATGGGGCATAGGGCTTCCCGGCTGGCTTCATGAGCGTTATTGGCTATATCCTAGCAGGAAAGCAAATCCGACCGAATTCATCAGGACACTGCATGAGCCACAACCCCCTTCGTCTGCTGCTGGATTTTGATGATCGCATCCAGCGGGACAGGGACCAGGCCCCCGCCTTTCTGCACCGCCGGGACCGGCGCTTTGCCCTGGACTGCCAGCAACGGGGCCAAAGCCCGGATGCCGCCCTGTGGCTGGAACAGATGGAACGCCTGAGCGGCCCCGGTAACGCCCGCCAGGCAGGCAGGGCGGTGCAGCAGCGCTGGCGGCGAATTAACGGCGGCTTTGCAGCGGCAGGTGCGGTGTTCGGCGTGCTCACCATGGCCGGCCTGCTGTTTTACGATGGCGGCCAGCGCATCAATGTCACGGTGATCATCGCCTTCGTATTGCTACAGCTTTTGCTGGCGCTGGCCACCACCGTGCAATCGCTGGCCGGATGGCAACCCTGGAGCTGGCTGCAACGGCGCCTGCAAGCACAGCCTCCCGGAACGACCCTGGCACAATTACAGCCGGCGCTGATGGCCCGGGCCGCCCACACCGGTGGCAGCCTGTTTGCCCTGGCTGGCCTGCTGACCTTGCTGGTGATGCTGGTGGTTCAGGACCTGGCCTTCGGCTGGAGCACCACGCTCAATACCGCCGCCCAGAGCTACCATAGCCTGATCCAGGCCATCGCCAGCCCCTGGGGCGGCTTGTGGCCGGCCGCAGAACCTTCCCCGGAACTGGTGGAAGCCACCCGTTTCTTCCGCGCCTCACCGGGCAGTACCGGCACCGATCCGGTTCAATGGGGGCAATGGTGGCCCTTCGTGGTGATGCTGTGGCTGACCTGGGTACTGCTGCCCCGCCTGCTTCTGCTGGCACTCAGCCAGTGGTTGCTGGCCCGGAAGGCGGAGCGCTTGCTGCAACGTCATCCCGGCATGCAGGCCCTGATGTATCGCATGGAAACTCCGACCCTGGACACGGGAAACCAGCACAACGATGCCGACGATTTGCCCGATACCCGCACCCGGGCCAGGCCCGGGCAGCTGCAGGACAGCCAGTACATTATCTGCTGGGCCGGAGCGGGGGAGCCGGAACTGCCGCAAGTATTGCTGGCGCAGGACAGCCGGGTACTCAAAGCCGGTGGCCGGGCGTCCCTGGCGGAAGATGACGGGGTACTGGAGAGCCTGGCTGAACAACTGGCCGGGGAGCGGGCTCCTTCTGTTGTGCTGGTTACCCGCAGCTGGGAACCGCCGACCGGGGAACTCCATGACTTCCTGGAGCAGGCCCGGGCACGCTGGCCGGATGGCACCACCCTGACCATTCTGCCACTGGCGCCCGATGCCAACCGGGAACCGGCGGAACACCTGGTCCAGCCCTGGCTGCGCTTCACCGAACGCCTGCCCGCCGGGTTTGCCAATGTTGCCCTGCTACCGGCGCTGCCGGATAACCCGTATCACACCGGGAGTACCGCATGATGAACCAGAAACCGGTGTTTGCGGTGGTGGGCCACCCCAACAAGGGCAAATCCAGCGTGGTGGCCACCCTGTCCCAGAACGACGCCATCGCCATTGCCCTGGAACCGGGCACCACCCGGGCCGGGCAAGCCTACCCGCTGACCGTCGACGGCCAGGAACTGTACACCCTGGTGGATACTCCCGGCTTCCAGCGCCCCCGAAGGGTATTGCAATGGCTGGAAGCCCACAGCCTGTCGGCTTCAGACCATGCGGAAACGGTGCGCGCGTTCGTACTTCAGCATCAGGGCGACGACCGCTATGTGGACGAATGCGAGCTGCTGGCGCCGATTATCGATGGCGCCGGCATCATCTACGTGGTGGACGGTTCAGTACCCTACAGTGCCGAGCATGAGGCCGAAATGACCATCTTGCGCTGGTGTGGCCGGCCGAGCCTGGCACTGATCAACAGCATCGGCGCCGACGACTACAGCACGACCTGGCAATCTGCACTGGGCCAGTTCTTTCAGGTTGTCCGCAAGTTCGACGCTGTTCGCGCCCCGTTCGACCAACATCTTGGCTTGCTGCGGGCCTTTGGCCAGCTGGAACCGGACTGGGAGCACCCGCTGGAGCAGGCGACTCAGCTGCTGTCCGAACAACGCCGTCAGCGGCGCCATCAGGCCGCCAGCGTGATTGCCCGGGCACTTGAGGATTTGATGGGCTACCAGGAAAAACGCACGCTGACCCTGGATCAGGTCGCCAGTACCAGCGAAGCCACCCTGGCGGAAAACCTGAGAGACCGCTGGTACAAACGTCAGCGCCAGCGGGAGCAGACCCTTCGGGTAGACATCGAACACCTGTACCAGCACCAGCGAATAAAACGCCAGGAAGCAGAACTGCAATGGGCGAACCAGCATGATCTGTTTTCCGAAGACACCCGCAAGCACTGGGCGGTGAGCAAAAAATACCTGGCCACTGCCGGCTTCGGCGCTGGCGCTGTGGGCGGCGCCGGGGTTGACGCACTTACCCTGGGCTCATCGCTCGGCGCCGGTGCTTTGGTCGGCGGATTGCTCGGCGCTGCCGGCAGCTATTTTTACGGCGACCGTTTGCTGCTGCCTGCCCTCAACATCGGCCCCCTGAAAGACGGCCTGAAAACCGCCAGTTTTGGCCCTGTACAGGACAGCCAGTTCGGCTATGTTGTTTTAGGTCGGGCCGTGGACCACTGGTGGCACATCAGCCATCGCAACCACGCCGGCCGGGATTTACTGGAACTGGAACCTGCGGATCACCACTGGCTGGAACAGCTCGACAAAGCCAGCCGAAGGAAGATCCAGAAAGCCTTCGACCGATGCCGCAAACAGCGCTCCCTGAGCCATTCCCAGCGGCAGGACCTGGCCTCCGCCATCGAGCAGGCCATGGCGGTTTATGATGACTGGCGGTTGAACCGGGCCTGACAGACATGTTTATACTGTATGGCTATTCCATCACCAAATGAGGAATGCGAATGAAAATCGTACGAGTGCAAGACATCATCGGTACCGAGCGCGAAGTCAGCGCCCAGCAATGGACCAGCCGCCGCCTGCTGCTGAAAAAGGACGGTATGGGTTTCTCTTTCCACGAAACCATCATCCCGGCCGGCACCGAGCACACCTTCTGGTACAAGCACCACCTGGAAGCGGTTTACTGTGTAGCCGGTAACGGCCGCATCAAGGACCTTGCCACCGGTGAAGTGCACGAAATTACCGACGGCACCCTGTACGCCCTCGACAAGCACGACCGTCACACCCTGTACGGCGGCACCGAAGACATGCGCCTGATCTGCGCCTTCAACCCGCCGGTCACCGGCCAGGAAGTTCACGACAAAGACGGCGCCTACCTGCCGGACACCAGCGAAGACTGATTCGTCGCCGTGGCAAGCAACTCCGCCGCGATCACACCGCCACCGCCAGCCAGGCTGCTGCCGGTGGCGGTGTTGCTTTGGCTGGCCGGTGTCTACCTGAGAATCCCGATACTGGTGGCACCGCCCCTTGCGCCCTTTATCAGCGATGACCTGGCTCTTAGCCAGGCTCTCACCGGCGCCCTCACGACCCTGCCAATCCTGATGCTCGCCATCGGTGCCATGCCCGGCTCCCTGGCCATCTCCCGCATCGGGCCCCGAAACACCCTGGCCCTTGCCATGGTGATCATGGTGATCGGTTCCGCCGGCCGCGGTCTGGTACCCGACACCTTTACCCTGATGCTCGCCAGCGCCGTGATGGGGCTGGGCGTTGCCATGATGCAACCGGCCTTGCCGGCATTGCTGCCCCGCTGGCTGGAGCCCCACCACATCGCCATCGGCTCCGCCATCTACATGAACGGCATGCTGATGGGCGAGTTTATCGGCGCCGGCATCACCCTGCCGGTGCTCATGCCGCTGCTGAATAACAGCTGGCGCGCAACCATGCTGGCCTGGTCGCTACCAGCCCTGCTGGTGGCTGCCGCGCTGTTCCTGCCCAAACGCGACATGGCCCGCCCGGTGCGCCGCGCCGCCTGGCTGCCGGACTGGAAAAACCCGCTCACCCTGCGCATCGGCCTGCTGCTGGGCCTGTCCGGCTCCATGTTCTTCGGCCTCAATGCTTATATGGGCAACCTGCTGGAGCAGCAGGGGCACTTCGAGAAACTGCCTGACGCTCTGTTCTGGTACAACATCGCCCAGGTGTTCGCGTCTTTCATCATGCTGAAAATGGCCCGCCGCTGGGTGGGCCGCAAGAGCCTGATTGTTGCCATGGCGATACTGAGTATTCTGGGCACCGCCGGCACCGTCCTTTTTGCTGGCTGGCCGGCGATTATCAGCGCTACAATAATGAGCTTTTTTGCCGGTATCCTTCTTATACTTCTGGTTGCGCTACCACCGCTGCTGGTGCCATCGGAAGAAACCGGCCGGCTCTCGGCGGGCACATTTCTGGTGGGCTACACCCTGGCGTTTTCCGTCCCCATGCTGGGCGGTGTCCTGGCCGACTGGACTGGCGATATCCGCCACGCCATTCTGGTGATGCTCTGCTACAGCCTGCTGGTACTGCCCATAGCAGTCCGGCTTAAGCTCGACCGGACCTGAAAACAACTTCCAACCGACAGACAAGGATGCGCCTTGAAGCTGGCCACCCTGATCAACCAACTGGCTGATGAACAGACCAGCGCCCTCAGAACCATGACACTGGTGGTGGAATGGGTTCGACCGCGCCGTGGCGAAACCATCCACAAGGCCATCGACCGCATGAAGCAGCTGGAAGGGGCTCTGACCGAGAACCTGGATATCCACCTGGCAGTGTCCGGGCGCTTGCAGGAATGGCTTGATCAGGCACAGTTCTTCCAGTTGTTGTCCGGTCTGGGCCTGTATTCCAGGCGTGGCTTCCTCAAGGAAATCGGCGACCGGCTTTACGAACGCATCAACCCGGCGCCGGCAGACCGCAATAACGTCAAAGACGTGCTGTTCGTGGTCTTCCGCCACAACGACGATGCCGAGTGGATCCATAAAATTCCGGACAGCGCCCTGCTGAGCCTGCTTGGCACCTTATGGTACTTTTCACCCTCATCCCTGGACCACGCCCGCAACCGGATCTGTAACCAGATCCTCAATGCCCTGGAAATGCTGTCCATCTGGGTAGCAGCGGAGGAACTGGAACCAAACATCCTCAGGTTGAACCCGAAGATCGTCAACCGGGAATCTGCCTTTGTTGCCCTGCACCGGGAAGTGAGTGACCTGGCCGACGCCTGGCGCGACGCCATGCAGAATAAAACCGCCCCGGAACTGGACGATGCCCACGCCAGGGTACTGCTCGAGCAATGCCGCGAAGAAATTGGCAAACTGCAACGCCGTTCAGTGACATCCGGCTCCAGCATGGCACTGACCCACATGCTGGAACGCCTGACCCAGTCCCTCGAGCGCATAGAACACCTGCTGGACATGCTGGACCCGGCCGACGCCGACAAGCGCACCAGCCGCTCCGTTGAACTGTTCCGAACCCTGGTCCAGGCCAGTGCCGAACGCCACGGCATACGCACCCTGTGGCGATCCAACGTCAGGCTGATGTCCCGCAGCGTGACCGAAAACGCCAGCGAGCACGGCGAACACTATATTGCCGGCAGTCGGAAGGAATACCTGTCCATGCTGGCCTCCGGGGCGGGCGGTGGTTTTATCATCGCCTTCATGGCACTGATCAAGATCCAGCTCCTGCAGCTGGACCTGACCCGGGGCTGGGAAACCCTCTGGGTCAGCCTGAATTACGGCATCGGCTTCATGATCATCCACATGCTGCACTGCACCGTAGCCACCAAACAGCCGGCCATGACCGCCGCCAACATCGCCGAAAAAGTTGAGCAGGGCGAACAGGGCCGCGCCAACGCCCGCAAACTGGCCGAACTGCTGGTGAGAGTCGGGCGAACCCAGTTTGTTGCCATCCTGGGCAACGTGGGCGTGGCGCTCTCTGTCGCCTTCGCCATCGGCTGGTTCTATACCCAGTCACAGGGCGTGCCCCTGATCAGCACCGAGCGCTACGACTACATGCTCGCCGGCATCCACCCCTGGCAGAGCCTGGCCCTGATGTACGCCGCCATCGCCGGCGTCTGGCTGTTCATCTCCGGCCTGGTCGCCGGCTACTTCGACAACCGCGCCGCCTACCTCAACCTGGCCGCCCGATTGGAACAACACCCGTTCCTGAGAAAATTCCTGAGCGCCAACGCCCGCGCCCGCTTCGGCGCCTACGTAGAAGAACACTATGGCGCCCTGGCCAGCAACTTCGTCTTCGGCCTGATGCTGGGCCTGACCGGCTACATCGGCTACCAACTGGGCCTGCCCATCGACATCCGCCACGTGGCCTTCTCATCGGCCGACGTCGGCTACGCCATGTCGGTATTCATCCCCGGCGCCAAAGAATTCGCCCTGTTCACCCTCTTCGCCCTGCTGATCGGCCTTGTGAACCTCTTCGTCAGCTTCACCCTGGCCCTCAACGTCGCACTCAGAGCCCGAAACACCCGGGTATCCAGCTTTCCGAAACTGATCAAAGCCTGGTTCCAGGTCATTGCCGAAAACCCGATGGCCCTGATCTACCCACCCAAAGATCCGTTACCCGAACCGGAAGAAGGCCCCAACGCCGAAGAACTCAAAAACCGAGCCCAGCCAAAGCCAGAGGAAGACAAGCCCGGCACAAACTCACCGGCCAAAAAATAAAAAAAGCTGCCAAAGCAGCCTAAAATAATGACGAGACTCCCCCTCCAAAGCCAGCAGGCCGTGGGGTGGGAGTTGTTTTTCTGGCGGGAAAAAGATGTCTGAGCAACGCGAGTTGTTTTTCCCAGAAGAAAAACAACTCCCACCCTGCGGTCAGACTCCGCGTTTAGAACCCGGAACTTAGATGTAGTAGTCCTTCAACGGCGGAAAGCCATTAAACTCCACCGCACTGTAAGTGGTGGTATAGGCCCCGGTAGACAACCAATACATCCGGTCACCAATCGCCAGATTCAAAGGCAACGGATACTTATGGTGCTCATACATGATATCGGCACTGTCACAAGTCGGCCCGGCAATCACACAGTCCTCGCCCTCACCGGTCTTCTCGGTCCAGATCGGAAACTTGATCGACTCATCCAGCGTCTCGATCAGCCCGGAAAACTTGCCCACATCAGTGAACACCCATCGGTGCAACGCCGTGCGGGACTTGCGCGAAATCAGAACCACCTCACTCACCAACACCCCGGCATTGGAAATCAGCGACCGCCCCGGCTCGATAATGATCTCAGGCAGATCGTCGCCAAAATCCTCTTTCAGGAAACGCAGGATCTCCCGGGCATACACACTCAACTCGTTGGTGCGAGTCAGGTAATTGGCCGGAAAACCGCCGCCCATGTTGATCATCTTCAACTCGATGCCGTCTTCTTCCTTCAGGCGCTCGAAGATCACCTTCACCTTGTTCAGAGCCGCATCCCAGGCGCCGATCTCCCGCTGCTGGGAACCCACATGGAACGACACACCGTAAGGCACCAGGCCCAGATCCCGGGCCAGGATCAGCAGATCCATGGCCATGTCGGTCTGGCAGCCGAACTTGCGGGACAACGGCCAGTCGGCGGTCAGGGTACCTTCCGTCAGGATACGCACATACACCTTCGAGCCAGGTGCCGCCTTGGCAATGTTGCGCAGGTCGGCCTCGGAGTCGGTGGCATACAGACGCACGCCCTTCTCGTAGAAGGTGCGAATGTCCTTCGCCTTCTTGATGGTGTTGCCGTAGCTGATGCGATCGCCGGTGACACCCAGCCCCATGACCTTGTCCAGCTCATACACCGACGCGATATCGAAATTGGCACCCTTGTCCCGCAGCATGGTCAGAATCTGCGGAGCCGGGTTGGCCTTCACCGCATAGTAGACACTTGCGTAGGGGAAACCGTCGATCAGCTCATCGTACTGGCGTTCGATGGTCTGGGTGTCGATCACCACAAACGGGGTTTCCTTGCCATCGGCAAAGTCCTTGATCCGCTTAAACGTCTCGGCGCTGTAGTAATCGGCGATATCGGCGTTGGGGGTCTGGTTCATGGGTGGTGTGTCCCTCCACAGGGTAAACGGGCATAAAAAAAGGGTAGCACAGTCTCGCCGTGCTACCCGTGAATGGCGCGATCATCAGGCTTTTTTCTGATCACCACAAATGCGCATATGTACCCATCAATCAGGCATTTCAGGCCGTGCACCAGGGCATTGAGCTGCCAGTATTCAGGGAACACCACCCAGTCTGCTTCCTGCAGCAAAGGCTTGTGGCGCAAAAAATGTTCAGGTTTGAGGACCGTGGTGTCCGGAAAGCCGAGAGTACGGAACACGTTGAAGGATACAAGGTGCATGGTTATCGCCGCACAGGGTGGAGAGTGGCGGCATTTTATACAGCTTCCGGCCACTGGCAAGCGGTATTTTTCCGTTTGTACGCGAATTCCTGTTGCACGCCCAGATATTATTGGTAATAATTCGCATTAACGTTTAACAGTGAAGAGGATGCTCCATGAAAACCACCCTGCAAATTGCCGCAGCCGCTGCGGCCCTGCTGTTCGCCGCCCTCGCATTCGCCGATGACGACTACGAGCATTACAAGGGCGAACCTTCGAAAACCCTCGAACAGGCGGTTGCCAATCTCTCCGAGTACAACAACCGGCTGGAAAAAGTACTTGCCGGCGAGCTGACCCCGGAAGCCATGAACGAAGTGCACCAGCTCACCTACACCCTGGAAAATGCCCTGGGCAAAATGGATGACGAGCTGGAAGACATTGCCGAGCGTCTGGAACTGGTCCACAAGGCTTCCGAGCGCGCCGACCCGGATACCGTGAAGCAGGAAGGCGCGGTGTACCTGGAAAAGAGCCGCACCATCGTGAAATAACCGTTACGGCCAGGCTCATCTGGCCGGGCGCTTTTTCGTGCCCTGCTGGGCCTGAGCGGTAAGCGGGTCTTCCGGCCAGGGATGTTTGGGGTAGCGGCCCCGCAGTTCCTTGCGTACTTCCGGGTAGGCGTTCTGCCAGAAACTGGCCAGGTCCGCCGTTACCGCCAGCGGCCGCTGCGCCGGTGACAGCAGGTGAATCACCACCGGCACCCGGCCGCCGGCCACTTTCGGGGTTTCCGTCCAGCCAAACAAAGCCTGCAGCTTGGCCGCCAGCACCGGGCCGTTGTCCGCGCTGTAATCCAGGGTCACGTTCTGGCCGGTGGGAATGGTCAGGGCTTTCGGGGCCAATTCATCCAGTTGTTGTTGCTGCGGGTAATCCAGCAGAGAATTCAGGGCCTGAACCAGGTTGATGTTGGCCAGGTCTGACCAGCGCTTCATGCCCGTCATAAACGGTGCTAACCAGGCCTCCAGGGTGTCCATCAAAGCCTCATCACTGACCTCCGGCCAGTCGCCGGGAAACTGCGCAGCCAGCAATCGCACCCGGGCAACCCACTGACGGGCACCCGGATTCCAGGGCAGGCTGTCCAGCCCCTTGCGACGCACCGCATCCAGCAAACCCTGCTGGATCAGTTCCGGGGCTACCTGTTGCAGGGGCTTTTCCGCCAAGATCAGGGCACCGAGTTTGCGGACCTTCCGGGCCACCACGGTGCCACGTTTGTCGTCCCAGAGCGCTTCTTCCCGTTGCTCAATGTGCGCAGCCAGATCCTGCTCCAGGTCCACCAGGTCTACCGGCGCCGCCAGGTACATCGTTGCTTCCCGGGCCTTGCCATCCAGGTCCGCCGCCACCAGCCACTCCTGCCGGGCCAGAGGGTCTTCCTCCCGCAATACTGCGCCCTTACCGTTGCTGAGCTGGTAACGGGGTGTTGTGCCCGGTCGGCGGCGGGCAATACGGTCCGGATAAGCCTGGGCCAGCACCCGGCCGACTTCAGTTTCTGCCGGTAGCTCCTGCACAAACTGGCCCCGACACAGCCGCTTCGCCGCCTGCTGAACCGCTTTCAACCGAGCCGGATCCAGCCCCCGGTGACCGCGCTCGCCCCGCAGCACCCGAATCCGCTCATGCAGATCGGCCCCCGAGCCCGGCCCCAGCAAATCCCGCTCTTCCAGCAACGCCGCCAGTTCTGCCGCCAACTGATCCAGACCCAGTGCACGGCCCTTGATCACCATATGGGCAAGCCGCGGATGCAGGCCCAGCTCCCGGGCGGCCTTACCATGGTCGGTAATGGCACCCTCGGCATCCAGCAAATCCAGCCACTGCAATAACTCCACCGCCTGCTGCCAGTGCGCGTTCGGCGGCGCATCAATCCAGGCCACCTGCTCCGGCGACCGGGCACCCCACTGGGCCAGCTCCAGCACCAGCGGTGCCAGGTCCGCCTGCTGGATTTCCGGCGGCGTGTAATCTGCCAGCCCGAACTGCTCGGACTCGCTCCAAAGCCGGTAACACACCCCCGGCTCAACCCGCCCGGCCCGGCCTTTACGCTGCTCGGCAGAAGCCTTCGACACCCGGCCGGTGACCAGGCGCGTCATCCCGCTGTTGGGATCAAACACCCCCCGGCGCTGCTGGCCGGCATCAATCACCACCCGCACGCCTTCAATGGTCAGACTGGTCTCGGCAATGGCCGTGGCCAGCACAATCTTGCGGGTTCCCTCTGGCGCCGGTGAAATCGCCCGATCCTGCTCCCCGGATTTCAAATTGCCATACAGCGGCGCCAGCACCACGTGATCCGGCAACTGCCCCGCCAACTGCTGCGCCACCCGCCGAATCTCGCCAGCACCGGGCAGGAACACCAGCAGGGAACCGATCTGATCCCGAAGCGCCTCCTGAACCACCGCCACCACCTGGTCCACAACCCGGCCATTGCGGGGCAAGGGCCGATACGCCACCTCCACAGGAAACGCCCGCCCCTCCGAAGTAATCACCGGCACATCCCCCAACACCCGGGCAATGGGCGCGGTATCCAGCGTGGCCGACATCACCAGCAACCGAAGATCCTCCCGCAACGCCTGCTGGCTCTCCCGCACCAGCGCCAGGCCCAGGTCGGCCTGAAGTGATCGCTCATGAAACTCATCAAACAACACCGCGGCGTAGTCTTCCAGCATCGGGTCGCTCTGAATCAGGCGCGTGAGAATACCTTCAGTAACCACCTCAATCTGCGTGGCCCCGGATACCTTGGTTTCCAGCCGGGTGCGATACCCCACCGTCTGCCCCGGCGCTTCCCCCAGTTGCTTCGCTATATAGCGCGCCGCCGACCGGGCCGCCAGCCGCCTCGGCTCCAGCATCAGGATCTTCCGGTGCTCCCGCCAGGGGGCATCCAACAGAGCCAGCGGCACCCTCGTCGTTTTACCCGCGCCCGGTGGGGCCTGCAGCAGGGCTGTGGTGCCCTCGTTCAGGGTTTGCTTGAGCTCTGGGAGTATGGCTTCTATTGGGAGCATGGGGTTGGTTGGGGTTAGCCTGTTGGTTTCGGGGGTGGCGCGGGGGGCGTTTTAATTTTTTGGCCGAAAAAGAACTCGCTGCGCTCAGACACCTTTATTCGGCCAAAAAATTAAAACACCCCCCACACCCTGCGTAACTTTAAGGGTATATCCAGAGGTTACCATGGTCTGTCTGGGGTTAAGCTGTTTAACCCAGCGGAACCGCCGTGGTCAGCTAGAGCGGGGTGGTGGGGTATTTTTTTCCGCCGGAAATGAATGTCTGAGCGCAGCGAGTTTCATTTCCAAGGCAAAAAATACCCCACCACCCCGATCAATCCCCCACAACCCACAGTCTGGGGCCACATCAAGACCGCGAATGCCACACCTCAGGCCGGGGCACAAAGAACGCGAACACGAGGCCAAACACCAGGGCCGCGACACCGATACCAAAAGCAGACACCAGGGTACCGCCGGAGTCGAGCCACTGCTTGGTGAGCCACGGCCCCACCATCTGGGTGAAGCCGTAGAGGGCCACCATGGCTGCGGACAAACGCGGGCCCTGGTGGGGATGGAGAGCGCGGCCGATGCGTTGGGTGAGGAGAACAGTGCCCAGGAAGGTGCCTCCGACCAGGACCGCGCACAGCACCAAACCGATGGCCCCGGGCCAGAGCACGGCAGCCAGGACACCGGCTAACTGTATTATGAAATTCAATCGCAGCGCCCGCAGATCGCCCATGATGGCACCGAGTTTGTTCCAGAGCCAGGGCGCGGGGATGGTGAACAGGGCGACCAGCATCCAGGTGCCATCCTGCAGGAAGTGGCCATCCGGCAATTCGATTTTCGCCAGCAGCGGCAGGAAGGTCATGGGCAGGATGTAGCCCAGGCCGGCACCAGCGTATGAGAGAAACAGCGGGATGCTGGCGCGGTCGATCAGGGGGGTGTTGGTGATAGCCTGGCCTGAATCATCGTGTTCCCGCACCGGCACATCCAGCTTGCGCAGCTGCATCACGCCCCACCAGGCCAGCGGTATGGACACCAGTGCCGCCGGCCACCAGCGCTGGGCACCTTCGAGGAAATCCGCCGTACCGGACACCAGGCCGCTGGACACCAGCAGGCCGGCACCGACGCCGATGTACACCAGTCCACTCATGGTGGCGCGGTTGCGCAGGACCAGCCATTCCAGGATCAGCGCCGGAGCCTGTACAAACACCACGCCGTTAGCCACGCCATTGAGCCAGCGGGTGGTGGAGATGACCGTGAGGTTGTCGGTCTGGGTCATGATCAGGGTGGTGAGTACATGCACGGCCAGGAACAGGGGCAGCATGAAACGAATCTGGTCGATGCGATGCCAGCGGATGGCCAGCATGGCGCCCATCAGGTAGCCAAGGTAGTTCCAGGTGGCTACCGCGGCGCCGTCCGGGGCGCTGAACTGGTTGTCGGCCACCAGGTAGGGCAGCAGCGGCGTGTAGATAAACCGGCCAAGGGTGTGCACCACTAGCAGCACCAGGCTGCCGGCCAGCAGTACCGTGAACAGCTGTTTCGGGGTGGCAGTTGGAGAAGACGTCATGAGCACGGCCCGGGTTCTGGTGGCTGGATATCAGAGCCGGGCAGTGTAAGGGAGGCGCCGGGTTTTGTCAGTGGGACCTTGGCCCAAGCCCCTCAGGCTCCCGAAGCCCGGGGGTCGTTTGCCTTCGCCCACTGGTAGATCCGCTCGTAGGCCTGTACCAGTTCTTCCGGCTTGTGGGGAGGCTGGATCAGCGCCTGCAGTTTTCCCTCCGGGTTCAGCAGGGCGAAGTGGCCGCTGTGGTCCACCAGCAGCTGACCACCAACCTCCCGGTGCACAAACACGGCGCTGACGCTTTTCGCCACTTCCCGAAGGATGTCCAGGTCGCCGGTCAGGCCATGGAAGTTTTCACCGAAGAAGCCGGTATAGGCTTTGAGCTTTTCCGGGGTGTCGTGTTCCGGGTCCGCCGTCACCAGCAGGTAATCCGGCCGGGGCAGTTCCGCCGGCAACAGGCTGTTGGTTCGGCGCAGGTTTGCCATGGCGGCGGGGCAGATGTCCGGGCAGTTGGTGTAGCCTACAAACACGAAGGTCCAGCGGCCTTTCAGGCTGTCCCGGGTCACGGTTTCACCCTGCTCGTTGGTCAGGGTGAACTCGGCAAGTTCACGGGGCTGGTCGTACACGTAGGTGTTGTACTGGCTCAGATCCGGTGCGGGCGCGGGTTCGCTGCTGCCGAGGAACACCTGCCGGCCGACGGTCAGGCCAAAGATCAGTACAACAAGCAGTAACAGTACAAACAGCGTAATGCGTAACGACCGCCCCATGGGGCCTCCAACTCAGGTTAGTGCAACCGCCTCTGTTCAGAAAAAGACGAAGTGATCCACCAGTAACACCACGAACAGCGCCATCAGGTAGGTGATGGAGTATTTGAAGGTGTTCAGGGCTACCCGGCGATCATCCCCTTTCAGCAGGCGGATGGCATATTGCAGGAACCTCAAGCCTAGCGCCAGGGCACCGATCAGGTAAATACCGCCAGACATGCCTGTGACAAAAGGTAGCAGGCTCACCGCCAGCAGCATCAGGGTGTACAGCAGGATGTGCAGCTCGGTGTACTTGTTGCCGTGGGTAACCGGCAGCATGGGAATACCGGCCTTGGCGTATTCTTCCTTGCGGTGGATGGCCAGGGCCCAGAAGTGGGGCGGGGTCCAGGCAAAGATGATCAGCACCAGCAGCAGCGCATGGCCTTCCACCTGCCCGGTAACCGCGGTCCAGCCCAGCAGCGGTGGCATGGCACCGGCCAGGCCGCCAATGGTGATGTTCTGGGGCGTGGCCCGTTTCAGGAACAGGGTGTATACGCCGGCATAGCCCACCAGCGAGGCCAGGGTCAGCCAGGCGGTCAGTTCGTTCACCTGCCAGATCAAGACAATCATGCCGGCGGCCGCCAGCATCACCGCAAACAGGATGGCATCGAAGGGAGCAATCCGGCCGGTGGCTACCGGGCGCTTGCGGGTGCGGGCCATAACGGTGTCGATCTTCTGGTCCACCACGTGGTTCACCACGGCCGCCGCCCCGGCCAGCAAGGCAATGCCCAGGTTACCGAACAGCAGGATGTCCCAGCCCGGCACCCCCGGCGCCGCCAGCAACATACCGATCACCGAGGTCAGGATCATCAGGGCCACCACCCGGGGCTTGGTCAGCTCCAGGTAGTCGCGCCAGGAAATCCGGCCCGATACTGACTTTGCACTATGCTGGGCCGGCAGCGCCTTTGCTTGCTCGCTCATGCCGTAACCTCCCGGTTTATGGTTGTTGTGTGGGATTCTGTTGATGCAGCCCTGGATGTATGCGGCTGCGGAAGCTGGTGATGCCGCCAGATCAGGTGGATAACGGACAACAGTAGGCCCGCCCCCATCGCGTTGTGGCCGACCGCAATGGCCAGGGGAATGTGCAGCCAGACGTTGGCCAGGCCAAGGCTGATCTGTACTACCAGTGCCCCGGCCACCAGCAAGACGCTGTTTTCCAGCCGGCTTTCACCCCGCTGCTGCCATAACCTGAGCAGCAGGAGACCCAGATACACCAGCACTATCAGCGCACCTAACCGGTGAGTGACGTGAATGGCCACCCGGCCGTCGGCTGTCAGCTGGCCGCCCAGATAATTCGGGCCTACATGCTGGGCAATGTCGAAGCCATGGCGAAAATCCATCCCTTCCGGCCACCACTGGCCCTGGCAGGTGGGCAGGTCGGTACAGGCCACCGCGGCGTAGTTGGCCGCCGTCCAGGCTCCCAGGGCAATCTGCAGCACCACCAGTAGCAGGCCGCCATAGAGCCACGGACGAAGCCGGGCAAGGGACAATGAAGCAGTAGCAACTGCCGGCGGCTCACCCCGGGCCCGTTTGCGCAGGCGCAGGGTCAGCAACAACAGCATGCTGAGGGTCGTGAAGCCTCCGAGCAGGTGCAGGGCCACCACCTGGGGCCAGAGCTTCAGGGTAACCGTCCACATACCGAAAGCGCCCTGCAGCACAATAAAACCGGCAATAAACAGGGGTAGCCGCAACGGCAACTGCTCCCTCCGGTGCCGGATGGCGGCAATTGCCAGCCCAAACACCACCAGCCCCAGGGTACCGGCGGCATAGCGATGGATCATCTCCGGCCAGCCCTTGGACACATCCACCGGAGTTTCCGGGAAACGGGCATTGGCAATGGCAATGCTGGTTTCACTCTGGGGTACGGTCAGAAAGCCATAGCAGCCAGGCCAGTCCGGGCAACCAAGCCCGGCGTCCACCAGCCGGGTCCAGGCGCCCAGCATGATTACCACCACCGCCAGGCCGCAGGCAAAAGCGGACCAGCGGGCCATGGGTTTGGCAACGGATGGCTTTTTCGCCTCAGGCAAAGACAGCTCGGGGTTCAATTCCGGTTTCACGGCCCTGACCTCCCGATCAGCCAATCTGGGACAGCTTCAACAGGTGTTTAAGGTCTTTGAGCATCTGTTTGCCGGTGTGCTCGGTTCCGTAATGCATCATTACGTTACCAAACGGATCGACCAGCAGAATCCGGGGCTCGTTGGCCGGGTTCACGCCTGCAGGCCAGGCCGGTGTTGCTCCGGGAGCAACCCGAAGCCGCTCCATCAGGCTGTATTCCTCGCTCCAGCGGGCTTCCAGTGCTGCCGGGGTGCTAGCAAGGTACGCCGCACGGCCAACCCTCGGGGCATTCTTGCCCAAGGCAATGTTCACCTGCCGGGCCAGGTACAGTAACTGTTCGCAATCCTTCTGGCAGCTGCCGGCGGTAACCAGCATCAGCCACTTGGCCTCCGGCTGGTCTACCCCAAACCGGTCGGCCAGGGCTACGCCACTTCCGGTTTCCAGGTTCAGTGCCTGTACCGGCACCACGGGCTGCAGCAACTGCCCTTGGTTGGAATGGCCGGCGGGGTTCAGCCAGCCGGTATAAAACATGATGGTGGCCAGCACCATGGGACCAAAGCCCACTGCAAACAGCAACAGTGCGGTACGCCGGCCACGGCGGGTCTGTTCGGGGGTGGGCTCAACACCGGGAGTCACGTTATCAGCCGTTGTCGTTGTCATTATCGGCTCCTGTCTTTCGATTCTTTCGAGGTCTGGCTGTTCTTTTTATAACTCGCTACTTTATAACTCGCCACTACAGTCAATATAGTCAGTGCTACGGCAAGCGCAAACCACTGGGCCGCATATCCGTAGTGGGTCTGCGGGCCCATCACATCCGGCACCCGGTCGGCCCGGTAGGCGCCGGGTTGCTGGCTGTCGGCCAGGGCAACAATCATGGCTGCAGGATCAACGCCCTCCCCGGCCACCAGTTCTGCCGGCAATGCCTGGACCCTTCTTGGCCAGGAACCGGATTCCGGCTCCGTAGCTGCCAGTACGGGTGGCTCCGGGTAATCCGCCAGCCGGCCATTCAAGGTGTACAGATCCTCCGGCGTGGTTACCAGCGGTAACTGCTCCCGCGTGCGCGGCGCCTGAATCCAGCCGCGGTTCACCACCACCGGCGGGCCTTCAAAGGGGTGGAACAGCGTCAATACTTCGTAGCCGGGCATGCCGTCCCGGGTACGGTTATCCAATAGCCAGGTCTGTTCACCATAAAAGCCAGTGAGCGACACCGGTTGCCCTGGTTTCAGCGCACCGGCGGACTGTTCTGCCCAGGCCTGGCTGGCCGACTCTGCCTGCCAGGTTTCCAGCAGCGCGGTTTTCTCCGCGGCGCGATTCAGTTGCCACACGCCAAGACTGATCAGCAGGGGCAGAAACAACCCGGAAAACACCAGTAATCGCCAGTCAAACTGCCAGTGGCGAGCCATCAAACAGGTCTACCCATGCTCTGCTATAGTGAGTGAAAGCTAAAAATAACTGGAATTCCCATGCTCAAGATTGCCATCGTTGTGTTGCTCGTTGCGGTTATGGCCAGCCTGTTCAGCGGTCTGTTTTTCCTGATCCATGACGGCGGCAAAACCCGGCGCGTGGTGAATTCCCTCGCAGTCCGGGTTGCCCTGAGCGTGCTCTTACTGGCGCTGATCCTGGTCGCTCTCTGGTCCGGGAACATGACCCTGAACCCCACGCCGTAACCGCTCCGTCAGATTACATACACAAAGACAAACAGCCCCAGCCACACCACATCCACAAAGTGCCAGTACCAGGCGGCCGCCTCGAACCCGAAGTGGTTGTCTTCCGTAAAGTGCCCCTTGATGATCCGCACCAGCATGATGAACAGCATCAGGGTACCCAGCATTACGTGGGCGCCGTGGAAACCGGTGAGCATAAAGAAGGTGCTGCCATAGATACCTGATTGCAGGGTCAGGTCCAGGTCGCCATAGGCGTGGGCGTATTCATAGCCCTGCACAAACATGAACACCACCGCCAGGGCAATGGTGGCGGCCAGCCACAGCTTTACCTTGGCCCGGTTACCGGCTTTCAGGGCGTGGTGGGCGATGGTGACGGTGAACGATGAGGTCACCAGCAAAATGGTATTGATCAGCGGCAGGCCCCAGGGCCCGATCACTTCTTTCGGGCCCTGATAAACCTGGGGGTCCGGGTTGTTGATCAGCGGCCAGCTGGCCTGAAACCCTTCCCAGAGCATGTTGGTGCTGCCCTTGTCGCCTTCACCACCCAGCCAGGGCACCACAAACACCCTTACGTAGAACAACGCCCCGAAAAAGGCGGCAAAGAACATGACTTCCGAGAAAATGAACCAGCTCATGCCCCAGCGGAACGAGCGGTCCATCTGATCGCTGTACAGGCCGGCCCGGCTTTCGCGGATCACGCTGCCAAACCAGCCAAACAGCATATAGGCCATGATCAGCGCGCCAATCCAGAACATGAACCAGGAACCGCCGGTGCTCTCGCCCTGATTGCCATTCACCATGATTGACGCTGCGCCATACAGGGTTACGCCCAGGCCCACGGTGGCAACGATGGGCCATTTGCTCTGTTCGGGAACGTAGTAGGTCTGGTGATCCGCCATAGCTGTCTCCGATGGCTTAGCCGTTATTGTTGGTTGTTGTTGCGCCTGCCCTGGCCGAACCGGACACCCTTGCTTCTGGGTCCTGGTCGTAGAGGGTGTAAGACAGGGTCAGCTTGGTAATGTGCTCCGGCAGCTCCGGGTCGACAATGAACACCAGGGGCATTTCCACACTTTCCCCGGCGTCCAGGGGCTGCTGGTTGAAGCAGAAACACTCGGTCTTGTGAAAATACAGGGTGCCTTCGGAGGGCGACAGGCTGGGTACCGCCTGCCCCACCATGGCATGGTCGGTGGGGTTGGCGGCGTAGAAGTTCACCGTGACCGCCTCACCCGGGTGCACCTTCACACTCCGCTGTACCGGCCGGAACTCCCAGCTCATGCCCGGGCCATTACTGGCCAGGAACTGCACGGTGACTGTGCGGTTCTCGTCCACCTGGTTCGACACCCCGGTTTCATAGCGCCCGCCGGTCTTGCCGTTAATGCCTGTGATTTCACAGAAGACGTCGTACAAAGGCACCAGGGCAAAGCCAAAGGCAAACATGCCCACCACGCCGGCCATGCACCAGGCGATCACCCGGCTGTTACTGCGCTTGCCTTGTTGTGGTTGCTGTTCGGCCATGGTGACCTCCCGGTTATTTCACTTCCGGCGGTGTAGAGAAAGTGTGATAGGGCGCCGGCGACGGCACCGTCCATTCCAGCCCTTCAGCTCCATCCCACGGCTTGGCCGCGGCCTTTTCGCCACCGCGCACGCACTTGACGACAATGAACAGGAACAGCAGCTGGGTAACACCGAACATGAAGGCCCCGATACTGGACACCATGTTGAAGTCCGAGAACTGCAGGGCGTAGTCCGGAATCCGCCGGGGCATGCCCGCCAGCCCCAGGAAGTGCATAGGGAAGAAAGCCAGGTTCATGCCGATAAACGACAGCCAGAAATGGGTCTTGGCCAGGGTTTCGTCGTACATGTGGCCGGTCCACTTGGGCAGCCAGAAGTAAGCCGAGGCGAAGATACCGAAGATGGCACCGGGTACCAGTACATAGTGGAAGTGCGCTACAACAAAGTAGGTGTCGTGGTACTGGAAGTCCGCCGGGGCAATGGCCAGCATCAGCCCGGAGAAGCCACCGATGGTAAAGAGGATGATAAAGGCCACGGCAAACAGCATGGGTGCTTCAAAGCTCAGGGAACCCCGGAACATGGTGGTTACCCAGTTGAACACCTTCACCCCGGTGGGCACGGCAATCAGCAGGGTGGCATACATAAAGAACAGCTGCCCCGCCAGCGGGATGCCCACGGTAAACATGTGGTGCGCCCATACCAGGAAGGAGAGCAGGGCAATGGCGCCCACGGCATACACCATGGAGGCATAGCCGAACAGCGGCTTGCGGGAGAAGGCCGGTACGATATGGGAAATAGCCCCGAACGCCGGCAGGATCATGATGTACACCTCCGGGTGCCCGAAGAACCAGAACACATGCTGGAACAGCACCGGGTCACCACCGCCGGAAGCATCGAAGAAACTGGTGCCGAAGTTGATGTCCATCAGCATCATGGTGACCGCACCGGCCAGCACCGGCATGACGGCAATCAGCAGGAAGGCGGTGATCAGCCAGGTCCAGACAAACAGGGGCATTTTCATCATCTTCATGCCTGGTGCCCGCATGTTCAGGATAGTGGCAATCACGTTGATGGCACCCATGATGGAAGACACGCCCATAATGTGGATGGCAAAGATGAAGAAAGTGGTACTCGGGGGCCCGTAAGTGGTTGATAGCGGGGCGTAGAAGGTCCAGCCAAAGTTAGGCGCGCCACCTTCCATAAACAGGGTCGACACCAGGATCAGGAAGGCACAGGGCAGCAGCCAGAAACTCCAGTTATTCATCCGTGGCAGCGCCATATCCGGCGCGCCGATCATCAGCGGCAGCATCCAGTTGGCCAGCCCCACAAAGGCCGGCATCACCGCGCCGAACACCATGATCAGGCCATGCATGGTGGTCATCTGGTTGAAGAACTCCGGCTGCACAATCTGCAGGCCGGGCTGGAACAGTTCGGCCCGGATCACCATCGCCATACTGCCGCCCAGCAGGAACATGGCGAAGCTGAAGATCAGGTACATAGACCCGATGTCTTTATGGTTGGTGGTCAGCAGCCAGCGGCTGATGCCTTTGGCCGGGCCGTGGTGATGTTCCTGGCTGTGGGTATCTGCAACCGCACTCATGAAAACCCCCGTTACCGCCGTTTTTTATGGCTGGTGATTGTTGTTATCTGGCGTCGATTACTCTTGGTTCTTGTAATCAAAAATCTCTTTCGGCGTGACCATCTCGCCGGTGTTGTTACCCCAGGCATTCCGCTCGTAGGTAATCACCGCGGCCAGGTCCACCTCACTCAGCTGGCTGCCAAAGGCCTGCATGGCGGTGCCGGGCACGCCGTTCACCACAATGTCCATGTGCGCATCCATATCTTCCAGGGCAATCTGGCTGCCTTTCAGGGCCGGGAAGGCCGGCGGCATACCGCTGCCATCGGGCTGGTGACAGGAAGCACAGGCACTGGCGTAGGCCTTCTCGCCCCGCTCCATCAGCTCATCCAGGGTCCAGTCTTTCTCGGTCAGCTGGCGCTCGGTTTCTGCGGCGGCCCGCTGTTCAGCTACCCAGGCGTTGTATTCCTCTTCGGGCACCGCCTCCACCACTACCGGCATAAAGCCGTGGTCCTTGCCGCACAGCTCGGTGCACTGGCCGCGATAGATGCCCGGCTCGTCCACGCGGGTCCAGGTTTCGTTGATAAAGCCGGGGATGGCGTCTTTCTTTACACCGAATTCCGGCACCCACCAGGAGTGGATCACGTCATTGGCGGTCAGCAGGAAGCGCACCTTCTTGCCCACCGGAATCACCAGCGGGTTGTCCACTTCCAGCAGGTAGTTCTCACCCTTGGCCTGGCGGTTCTCGATCTGCTCCCTAGGGGTGGACAGGCTGGAGAAATAACCGAAATCGTCGTTGATGTACTCATAGCGCCAGCGCCACTGGTAACCGGTAACCTTGATGTCCACCTCGGACTCGCTGGTGTCGTACATCTCCACCAGGGTTGCCGTGGCAGGCACGGCCATGGCCACCAGGATGGCCAGGGGAATAATGGTCCAGAGGATTTCCACCACGGTGTTTTCGTGGAAATTGGCGGGCTTGGCACCCTGGGATTTACGATGGGCAAAGATCGACCAGAACATGACCCCGAACACCACCACACCGATGGCCACGCAGATCCAGAGAATGGTCATGTGAAGGCTGAAAATCTGGTTGCTGGTACCGGTTACCCCCGGAGCCATATTCATGGTCCAGTCCGCCATGACTACAGCCGGTGACAACAGACCAGCGGCTAGGGCAACTGCCCGCTTGGCATGCACGCGCATACTGTGTCTCCACAGAGTGTTATTCTTGTCGGATTTTGCGTCATCCCTCTGCGGTCTGTTCCGAAGCTCGCAACAGCGGAACCACCGAGAGTGAAAGCCTGCTTACGGATACATCAAATGTCAGTGTAGACACAGATCAAAAAAAGGCTAAAAAATCATTAAATCTAAAATGGATAAGTAACCCGTTTTGATAAACAAAATTTATAAGGCCGTTGTTCGCCCTACCGATCGCCGCCTGTGGACACTGGCCTGGCCGCTGATGCTGACCAACCTCACCGTGCCCCTGCTGGGGCTGGTGGATACGGCCGCGCTTGGCCACCTGGACAGCCCGGAATACCTGGGCGCGGTGGCGGTGGGCGCCAACCTGTTCACCATCCTGTACTGGACCTTCGGCTTCATGCGCATGGGCACCACCGGCCTGGCCGCCCAGGCCTGGGGCCAGCGGGATGCCTTCGCCCAGGTGGCGCTGCTGCTGCGTTCGCTGTTGCTGGCCGTAGGCATCGGCCTGTTACTGATCCTGTTTCACCGGCCGCTGATTGCGGTGGGCCTGAAGTTGATGAACCCCAGCCCGGATGTTGCGGCACTGGCTGCGGAATACGCTGCTATCAGAATCTGGAGTGCGCCGGCGGTGCTGTGCCAGTACACCCTGGTGGGCTGGCTGATTGGCACCCAGTTCCCCCGGGGGCCCATGGTGATGCTGATCATCGCCAACGGCATCAACATCGTGCTGGACGTGTTCTTCGTGACTGTTCTCGGCTGGAACAGCCGGGGCGTGGCCATGGCCACCGTAATGGCCGAATACGGGGCCACCGCCATCGGTGTAATGATCGTGCTCAAACGCATGCCGGAGGGCCAGCAGCTGACCCGGGAGCTGTTCGGTAAGGTGTCGGATTACCTGCGCATCCTGCAGGTGAACCGCTACATCATGGTGCGTACCATCGCCCTGCTGCTGTGCCTGGCCTTCTTCACCGCCCAGGGCGCCCGGCAAGGGGATATCATCCTGGCCGCCAATGCCGTGCTGATCACCTTCCTGCTGGTGATTTCCAATGCCCTGGACGGCTTTGCCAACGCCGCCGAAGCACTGATCGGTGAAGCCATTGGCAAGGGCAGCAAACGGCAGTTCAGGGTGGTATTCAACAGCGCCCTGCGGTGGTCGTTCTGGGGCGCATTGCTGCTGACCATCGGCTTTGTACTCGGGGGCCGCTGGCTGATCAGCCTGTTGACCGGCATTGAAGACGTACAAACCACCGCCTGGCAATACCTGCCCTGGCTCTGGATGTTACCGTTCGCAGCAGTGTGGAGTTACCTGCTGGATGGCGTCTTCATCGGCGCCACCCGCACCCGGGAAATGCAGGACACCATGCTGTTCTCAGCGCTCGGCGTGTTTTTGCCGGTGTGGTGGCTGACGACCGGCTGGGGCAACCATGGCCTGTGGCTGGCACTGATCAGCCTGATGCTGGCCCGTGCCGGCAGTATGGGTTGGTTGTGCTGGCGCTACACCCGCCAGGATGTGTGGTTTCAGCCACGCTAGGCACCCGGGATTTCGGTTTTCCGCAGGGAATTTTGCCGCCTGCCGGCAGCGCCATAAAAAATATTGGCTACACTGTTTTTAAACGGCAGGCAGTTCAGCTGGCCAGCCCCGCTGAATGCCCATTGGTTGCTCCTGGAGAAGGGGAGGCGCCTTGCGACCTCATTTTGTACCTACATCGGCATCTCCTGACATGACACCACAGGCAGTCCTCGAGATTATTGACCAGGCACGTCGCCAGGAAGCCCGCTCGGGGAGCTTTCTCCGGCAGCTGAAAGACAAGGCGACCAGGCTGCCGTCATCGATCGTAATCGACGGCCAGCCTGCCACCTGCCTGTTCCAGTTTGCCGTGGAATACATCGAAATGGCGCCACGGCTGATCGAGTGCGTAGACACCTGCGCCATCGACGCCGGCACCAAGCCCCTGTTCCAGCCATTTATTGATGCCGCTATCCGCTATTTCACCCAGCCCTCGGTGCTGCTGGTCCGCTACGACGGCCTGGACGGCCTGCTGATCCGGGCTTACCTGTGCCACCGGCTGATGGAAGAGATGCACGATAACAACCGTTCTATCCGGGCCGGCGAGCTGATAGACCTGGAAGCCACCCGGGCCAACCTGCTGGCCCACGAACTGATCGGCGAGCCGTTCGCCAACGAGCTGGACGATGCCATCACCGTGACCGTATTGCAGATTGCCGGCACCCCGGATTACTACGACCTGGACCTTGACCCCTTCGTGGAGCAGTTCAACAACCGGGCCTGGGACTGGATGCGCAATTACTGGGAAAACCTGCTGGAGCGGAACCACATCCGGTTTTCCCTGGGCCCGGCCCTGTAAAACAACATCCTGACCAACAAGTCACTGAATTTCTGTGCAATAACCCTGTATCCTTCGGCCATCCATTCACTGTTCCGGAGGCTTGCCCTGTGCTTGAGAATACCGACCTTGGAAAACTGATTGTCCGGCTCACCCTCGGTGGCCTGCTGCTGTTTCACGGCATCGCCAAACTGCTTAACGGTATCGGTTTTATCGAGGCCCAGCTGGCCAGCCATAACCTGCCGGCTGTGCTGGCGTACGGTGTGTATATCGGGGAAGTGGTGGCACCACTGATGGTGATTCTGGGGTATCAGACCCGTATTGGCGCACTGATCATTGTCTTCAACATGCTGGTCGCCATTGTGCTGGTGCACAGCCACCAGCTGCTGTCGCTGGCCGGTAACGGCGGCTGGGCACTGGAACTGCAGGGATTTTTCCTGTTTACCGCGCTGGCCGTGGTGTTTATGGGGCCGGGCAAGTACAAGCTGAAGAACTGAGTCTCAGCCCCGGTCTACCGGGGCAACAGCCTCATCACGCAACACCTTGATCCGGTACGCCAGGGCCAGCGCTGCTGCGGCAGACTGCGTATAGAATTGACCTACCACCAGAGAGAATCCTATGCCTGACAAGAAACACACCCTTGAGCCCGGCCGCTACCGGCATTACAAAGGCCAGGATTACGAAGTGATCGGCGTGGCCCGGCACAGCGAAACCGAGGAACCCCTGGTGGTGTACCGCTGCCTGTACGGCGACTACAGCCTGTGGGTAAGGCCCCTGGCCATGTTCCGTGAAACCGTGGAAGTGGCCGGCGAACAGGTACCGCGCTTTGCCCGGGTGGATGCTGACTGACCGTTACACAACCACTTTGACTGATGCGGTCATTTCCTGACATTAGCGCACTTTTCGTGCCGCCGGTGCCCAAAAGGTGCCGGTAAACCCAATATTCCTACCCGGAGTCTGCCATGAATGCCGTTGTTGCCGCGGTACTGATCATGCTCGTACTGAGCCTGTGCCGCATCCACGTTGTCGTTGCCCTGATCATCGGTGCCATTTCCGGTGGCCTGGTGGCCGGAATGTCCCTTGAAGACACCATCAATGCCTTCAACTCCGGCCTCGGTGGCGGCGCAACCGTGGCGTTGTCCTACGCCACCCTGGGCGCCTTCGCGGTCGCCATCGGCAAATCCGGCCTGGCCCACGCCCTGGCCGACAAAGCCCTGGCCATGGTAGGCCGCCAGGATGAAGGCGGCGCGGCCACCGGCATCCGCTTCATGATCATCGGCCTGCTGCTGGCCGTCGCCATTTCGTCCCAGAACATCCTGCCCATCCACATCGCCTTTATTCCCCTGGTGGTGCCACCGTTGCTGTTTGTCATGGCCAAGCTGCACATGGACCGCCGGCTGGTGGCCTGTGTACTCACCTTCGGCCTGATTACCCCGTACATGTTCCTGCCGGTAGGCTTCGGTGGTATCTACCTGAATGAAATCCTGCTCGCCAACGTGGCCGACAACGGCGTAGACGCCAGCGAACTGAACGTCATGTCCGCCATGGCCCTGCCAGCCCTGGGTATGTTCATCGGCCTGCTGATCGCGGTGTTCTTCAGCTACCGGGGTGGCCGTGGCTATGACATGAAGCTCATCGAACGCACCGAGCGGGTGGATGTGAAATACAGCCCGAAAACCCTGTTCATGGCGCTGCTGGCCATTGTGGTGGCGTTTGTGGTTCAGCTCTGGCTGGGCTCGATGATTCTGGGCGCACTGGCCGGTTTTGTGTTGTTCAATGTGTCCGGCGTGGTGAAGTGGAAAGAGGCGGATGACCTGTTCACCGAGGGCATGAAGATGCTGGCGATGATCGGCTTCATCATGATCGCCGCCAACGGCTTTGCCGAAGTGATGCGGGAAACCGGCGAGATCAAGAGCCTGGTAGAGGGCTCTGTGGCCGCCATCGGTGAGAACAAGGCCCTGGCCGCACTGCTGATGCTGGTGGTCGGCCTGCTAATTACCATGGGTATCGGTTCGTCGTTCTCCACCATTCCCATCATCGCCGCCCTGTACGTGCCGCTGGCCCTGCAACTGGGTTTCAGCCCCCTGGCCATCGTTGCCCTGGTCGGTACCGCCGGTGCCCTGGGTGATGCGGGCTCACCAGCGTCTGATTCCACCCTCGGGCCAACTGCCGGCCTGAACGTGGACGGCCAGCACAACCACATATGGGATACCGTGGTGCCTACGTTCCTGCACTACAACCTGCCGTTGCTCGCCTTTGGGTGGCTGGCCGCGATGGTGCTCTGACCCTCTACTTTAGAGTTTGCCTTCCTGATCGTAGCCTGCCTGTTTGGGGGGCATATTCTTGATCGTAGTCTGCTGGTTTTGGGGGCTGCGATGGGGTGGGTCAGGGCCAGACCTACTCACCAGAGCCAGAGTCGGAATCGGAGCCAGATTTAAAGAACACCACCTGCTTGACGGTATGATCGTCGGTGTTGCCCTTTTTGTTTACCCGCGTTTCGATTTCCGGGGCCTCGGGCTGGGGCTGGTCGGACAACGCATCGGTGTAGCCGCAAGCCACGCATTCGCGAACCTGGTCGCCGGCGTCGGTGGTGAACATGGTAATTTTGTCCATCTCGGCGCAGCGGGGGCACACGGCGCCGGCGATGAAGCGTTTCGGACTTGCCATAACGTTACTCCAGAAGAACACCCGGTTGCCGAATACGACAACCGAGGTGGATTGTATCAGGCAGCTTCGTCCGTGATGCCGGTTTGTTTCAGCAGGGCATCCACCTGCGGTTCGCGGCCTCGGAAGGCTTTGAACAGTTCCATGGGCTCCTGCGAGCCGCCTTTTTCCAGGATGTTGTGCAGGAAGGCCTGGCCGGTTTCCGGGTCGAAGATGCCTTTCTCTTCGAACAGGGAGAACGCATCCGCCGCCAGCACTTCCGCCCACTTGTAGCTGTAGTAGCCCGCGGCGTAACCGCCGGCGAAGATGTGGGAGAAGCCGTTGGGGAAGCGGTTGAATTCCGGCGACTGCACCACTGCGATGTCTTCGCGCACCTTGCGGTGCATGTCCAGCGGGTTGGTGGGGGCTTCGTCGGTGAATTCCGCATGCAGGCGGAAGTCGAACAGCGAGAATTCGAGCTGGCGCACCATGCCCATGCCGGACTGGAAGTTCTTGGCCGCCAGCAATTTCTGCAGCAGGTCTTCCGGCAGCGGTTCGCCGGTTTCGTGGTGGCTGGCGATCAGGGCCAGGGATTCCGGATTCCAGCACCAGTTTTCCAGGAACTGGCTGGGCAGTTCCACTGCATCCCAGGCCACGCCGTTGATGCCGGACACGTCCATCACCTCCACCTGCGTGAGCATGTGGTGCAGGCCGTGGCCGAATTCGTGGAACAGGGTGGTGACTTCGTCGTGGGTCAGCAGCGACGGCTTGCCATCCACCGGCGGGGTGAAGTTACAGGTCAGGAACGCCACCGGCAATTGCAGCTTGCCGCGCATATCGCGCCAGCGCACCCGGCAGTCGGCCATCCAGGCTCCGCCACGTTTACCCTGACGTGCGAACAGGTCGAGGTAGAACCAGGCGATGGGCTGGCCGTTGCGGCTGATGCAGTAGGCCTTGGCGTCTTCATGCCAGGTTTCTACGTCTGTGTGCTCTTCAATCTGCACATCAAACAGCTTCTCCGCCACCCGGAACAGGCCCGGCACCACCTTATCCACAGGGAACCAAGGCCGCAGGGTTTCCGGGGAAATGTCGTACTGCTTCTGGCGCAGCTTCTCACTGTAGTAGCCGATGTCCCAGGCCTGCAAGTCGTCCACGCCGTGCTCGTCTTTCACAAACGCCTTCAGCTCGGCAATTTCCTTCTCCGCCTGCGGCTTGGACTTGGCCGCCAGCTGGTTCAGGAAATCCAGAACCTCGTCGGTAGTGCGGGCCATCTTGGTGGCCAGGGAACGCTCGGCGTAGTTATCAAAACCCAGCAACTGAGCCAGCGCGTGCCGACGCTTGAGAATCTCCGCCATCACCGGCGTATTGTCCCACGTGGCCGCATCCGGGCCCTGATCGGAGGCGCGGGTGACAAAGGCCTCGTACACCTCCCGGCGCAGTTCCCGGTTATTGCAGTAAGTCATCACCGGGTAGAAGCTCGGGAAATCCAGGGTAATCACATAACCATCCAGCTCCTTCTGCCGGGCGGCCTGCTTCGCGCCTTCAATAGCCGTCTCCGGCAGGCCGGATAACTGGTCTACATCGGTAATATGCTTGAACCAGTGCTGGGTAGCATCCAGCACGTTGTCACTGAACTTGTTGGACAACTCCGCCAGCTCCCGGGACAGATCCGCATAACGCTTCTTCTTGTCCTCCGGAAGATCCACACCACCCAGACGGAAATCCCGCAGGATGTTTTCAATGGACTTGCGCTGGGGCTCACTCAGTTCCTTGAAATCGTCCCGTGCAGCCAGCTTCTTGTAAGCCTCACACAGGGCACCGTTCTGGCTCACTTCCGTGCTGTACTCAGTCAGCTTCTCCAGGCAGCTCTTGTACACCTTGCGCAGGTCGTCGTTATTCATCACACCATTCAGGTGGGAAATCACCGACCAGGCGTTACTGAGCTTGTTCTCCAGCGCCTGCATGGGCTGGGCCAGGGTGTCCCAGGTGGGATCATCCTGCTGCGCCAGCTCCTGAATTTTCACGCGGTTTTCGCTGAGAATCTGGTCAATCGCCGTTTCCATGTGCTCGGTGCGGATGTGGCCAAATTTCGGTAACAAATCATCTGTCAAAAGCGGGTTATTCATAGGTCCCCTTCTCAGCTGTCCGGGTTTAGGTTACTTTCAGGCAACTCCAATGCTTGGGGGAGTCTTTGGGAGGAGGGCTTTCCAAAAATTTGCGGAGCCATGGATGGCGGAGCAGAAGCGCCACATGGGCTCAGCCGAGCGCTTATGAAGCGAAGCTTCATGCGACAGCTGAGCGACCGCAATCTGTGATTGCGGGCCGGACCCCGAAGGGGTGCCGCAGGAGCGGTTTTTGGAAAGCCCTCCTCCCAAAGACTCCTTCCCCTCAATTCGAGGCCAGTCAAAAGGTATATGTAATGGCGAATGTACGAACTCACAAGGGTACCACACCACAATTTGGCGAACGCACCTGGGTAGACGAGAGCGCAGTAGTCATAGGAGACGTCCAAATGGGCGAAGACTGCTCCGTCTGGCCCATGACCGTCATCCGCGGCGACATGCACAAAATCCGCATCGGCGACCGCTGCAGCATCCAGGACGGCTCCGTACTGCACATCACCCACGCCAGCGACTTCAACCCCGGCGGCTGGCCGCTGATACTCGGTGACGACGTTACCGTCGGCCACAAAGCCCTGCTGCACGGCTGCACCATCGGCAGCCGCGTACTGGTGGGTATGGGCTGCACCGTCATGGACGGCGCGGTAGTCGAAGACGAAGTGATTATCGGCGCCGGTACTCTGGTACCCCCGGGCAAGCGGCTGGAATCCGGCTACCTGTACGTGGGCTCCCCCTGCAAACAGGCCCGAGCCCTGAGCGACAAGGAAAAAACCTTCTTCAAATACACCGCGGCTAACTACGTGAAACTGAAAGACGAATACCTGAACGCCTCCGAATAACGCCTCATCAGTCGTTACGCAGCTCGTCGATCACGGGTGCGGTCTCCGGCCGCACCCCGCGCCAAACGTAAAACGATTCTGCTGCCTGCTCCACCAGCATGCCCAGCCCGTCAAACACCCGGGTAGCGCCGTTGTCCTGCGCCCACTGGTTGAAGGTGGTGGTCTGCAGGGAATACATCATGTCGTAAACAACCGTATTGCCCGCCAGAATCGACGCCGGCACCGGCGGCAGGTCACCCTGAAGGCTGGCGCTGGTGCCGTTGATCACCAGGTCAAACGCTCCGGTTGCCTGTTCGAAGCCGCAGGCAGAGAGTTCGGTATCACCAGCCTCACCGGCAAACAGGCGCACCAGCGCCTCGGCCTTGGCCACGGTGCGGTTAGCGATGGTCAGGCTGGCGGGCGCTTCCGCCAGAACCGGCCCAAGCACGCCCCGCACCGCACCGCCGGCACCCAATACCAGGATACGCAGGCTTTTGAGGGCCACGCCGTGGTTGCGGGTTAGATCCCGCACCAGGCCAACCCCGTCGGTGTTGTCGGCCACCAGGGCATCTTCGGCATCCAGGTATAACGTGTTGGCGGCACCAGCCTTTTCTGCCCGCGGAGTGCGATGGTCGGCCAAGGTCCAGGCCTGTTCCTTGAACGGTACGGTTACGTTCAGGCCTCTGCCGCCACGCTCGAAAAAGTGCCGTACCGTACCGGAAAAGTCCTCCAGCGGTGCCTGTATCGCGGTGTACTCCACCGGCTCGCCGGTCTGGCTGGCAAACAGGCTGTGAATACGGGGAGATTTGCTGTGGCTGATGGGGTTGCCCACCACCGCATAGAGTTCATTCGTCATCGCTTTGCTCCAGCCAGTTCCGTCCGGTCAGGAAATAATCCGTCAAACGCGCCTCTTCGCTGCCCGGCTCCGGCTTCCGGTCGTAGTCCCAGCGCACCAGCGGCGGCAGTGACATCAGGATAGACTCGGTGCGCCCGCCGGACTGCAACCCGAACAGGGTGCCCCGGTCGTACACCAGGTTGAACTCCACATAGCGACCACGGCGGTAAAGCTGGAATTCCCGCTCCCGCTCGCCCCAGGGGGTGTCCATCCGGCGCCTGACAATCGGCTCGTAGGCCTCAATGTAACTGTCGCCCACTGCCTGCATAAAGGCAAAGTCCTGCTCGAAATCTCCGGTGTTGTAGTCATCGAAGAACAGGCCGCCCACGCCCCGGGGCTCCTGGCGGTGCTTCAGGTAGAAGTAGTCGTCACACCATTGCCTGAACTTCGGGTACACCTCGTCGCCGAACGGCTGGCAGGCGTTACGGGCCGTCTGGTGCCAGTGCACGCAATCGTCATCAAAACCGTAGTAGGGAGTCAGATCGTAGCCGCCGCCAAACCAGTACACCGGCTCGCCGTCCTTCGGGGTGGCAATGAAAAAGCGCACATTGGCGTGGGAGGTAGGCACATAGGGGTTCTCCGGGTGTATCACCAGTGATACACCCATGGCCTGCCAGGGGGCACCGGCCAGGTGCGGGCGATGCGCCGTGGCAGAAGCCGGCATGGTATCGCCCATCACATGGGAGAAATTCACGCCGCCTTTTTCGATCACGCCGCCATCGGCCATCACCCGGCTGATACCACCGCCACCCTCCGGCCGGTCCCAGCTGTCACGAATGAAGGACGCACGGCCATCCACCGCTTCCAGCCTCTGGCAAATGCGTTCCTGGAGGCCCAGAAGGTATTCTTTTACGGCCCGGGTATCCGGCTGCTGTGACATGCTTGCTCCTAACGAAACTGTTTTCCGGTAACGATATCAATAATCCGGCTGGGTTTGCGGTTGCCGCCCAGGGCGCCGGGCACGATGCGGTCGAGCTGGTTGCCGAAATAGCGGCGTACCTGCCAGATGTTGCGGGCCGGCTGGCGGCCAGCCGGGTTGCAGGAAGTCGACACCAGCGGCATGCCGGTGGCCTCGCACAGGTCGCGAACCACCGGGTGGTCACTCACGCGCACGGCAATGGTGCTGTGCCGGCCGCGCACCCAGTCCGGGATCTGTTCCAGCACATCCGGCACCAGGCAGGTGATCGGCCCCGGCCAGTGCTGTTCGGCTTCCCATTGCAACACCCGGGGCAGGGGGTCCAGCAGAAAGCGTACCTGCTCCACCGAGGCGGCCACCAGGATCATGCCCTTTTCCATGGGCCGCTGCTTGAGCTCCAGAATGCGCTCAACGGCACTCAGGTTCCAGGGGTCGCAACCAAGGCCCCAGACTGCTTCGGTAGGATAGGCAATCACGCCCCCGGCCAGCACGGTGCGCCGGGCACAGTGGAGCTGCCAAGGGTTCAGGGGAGACTTCGCCGTCATAGGGAAACCGGTCAATCCACTCAGAAATTCAGGTGATGATGCACCACTCAGCCGGCCCTCAGGTAACCTCCGGGGGCCGAATGGGCCAACCCTTCCAGTTCCAGTAACAACAAGGACTGCATCAGCTGGTCCGCTGGCAGGCCGGTGAGCTGGCTCAGTGCATCGGTAGATTGCGGATCATACCCCAAAGCCTCGAATACCGCGATTTCCCGGCTATCCAAACCGGCCAGCGCCGGCCCGTTATCCACAGCCTCCCCGGCCTCCGGTTGCGCCTGCATGGACCACCAGGTACCCAGCTCCTCCAGGATGTCATCAGCGGTTTCCACCAACCTGGCCCCCTGCTTGATCAACTGGTGGCAGCCCCGGGCTACCGGGCTGTGCACCGAACCGGGAATGGCGAACACTTCCCGGCCCTGTTCCAGCGCGGTACGGGCCGTAATCAGCGAACCGCTCTTCAGGCTGGCCTCCACCACCAACACACCCCGGCTAAGGCCACTGATAATCCGGTTACGCTGAGGGAAGTAGGCGGCCCTGGCCTGGGTGCCGGGCGGGTATTCCGAGACAATCAGGCCGTTTTCGATAATCCGGTGTGCCAGCTGCCGGTGCTGGGCGGGATACAGCCGGTCGAGCCCGCAACCCACCACGGCCACGGTCGGATGGCCGGCATCCAGGGCACCTGCATGGGCGGCACCATCAATGCCCAAGGCCAGGCCGCTGGTCACCAGCAAACCCCGCCGGCCCAGCTCGGCGGCGAACTTCCGGGCATGGTCCAGGCCCGCCCGGGTAGCATTGCGACTGCCCACCACGCCAATCTGGTCCTGCAGCAACAAGCCGGTATCGCCCAGTGCGTATAGCAGCATTGGCGCATCGTGTATCTGGCGCAGGGCTTCCGGAAAGTGGTCGTGGTGCTGGCCGATCAGCCGGATACCGTGATGCCGGCATTGCGACCGGATTTGCATCAGTTTCGCCAACACCGGGTGGGAACAGTCTCCGGCTTGCCAGCCGTGGATGGCGGAAATGGTTTCAGCCGACAGCCCCAGCGCTTTCAGGGTGGCCGGGTTCATCGACAGGACGTCAGTCAGGCAGTCGGCATTGGCCAGTACCTGCTCGCGGGCACGGGTGGCAAAGCGGGGTAACAGGGAAAGCAGCAGCCACTGGTTGTCCAGCGACCGGTCAAGATTCGATACAGACATTTTTTTCATCCTTGAAAACAACAATGGCCGGACACTCCGGTCCGGCCATTTTATTTAGCTCAGCACACAGGCCTGGCCAGGCCCCGGCTTAAGGGTTAACTACCTTGTCGCCCACCGCCAGCGGGCGGGTCGCCTTGAGAATCAGGCCGTAGCTCATCTTCTCGTAGGTCTGGAACACCATCAGCAGGCCGGCACGCTCGGACGGAAGTTCGATGGTTTCATTAGTAACCGGGTCACGCACCAGGTTGCCACTCTTGAGAATGGCCATCACGTTGCCAGGCTTCAGGCCTTCACGCTCGCCACGGTTGATCGCTACCACGTTGTACTGGCCAATCTGGTTTACACCACCGTCTACCGAGATCATCACGCCTTCGATGTCCTGATCCGGAGAACTGGGTACAAAGTTGGTGGTCAGCCGACGGTCTTCGTTCACCAGCAGGCGGTCGCCAATGCGCACTTCCTCGCTGGACTTGTTCAGGTTAACGGTCAGGACGTCGCCGTCCTCAGCCGCAACGGTACCGCGGGCAATGCTGCGGGCTTCCAGGCCGAGGAATTCGCCGGTTTCCGGGTCACGGAACTCCTTGCTGCGGCGGAAAACACCCACGCGGTCGGCGGGCTTCTCGCCACGGGCGTAGATCTTGTCACCGGCACCGGTAATGATGCGGCTGTCTTCACCTTCCAGCACGTAGGGCGCACCGTTCAGCTCTTCCGGCGACACAATGCGGGTATCGGTCAGGAAGCTGGCAATGGCGTCCAACGGGATGGCAGGAATGGGAGTGTCGATGGCTTCAGAACGCACCTGGGGCGACAGCTTCACCACATCACTGGTGGCTACCTTGGTGATGCGCGGTTTGCCGTCGATGTAGACCAGCGCCAGGCGATCGCCCGGGTAGATCAGATGAGGGTTGGCAACCTGCGGGTTCACATGCCAGATTTCCGGCCAGTACCAGGGATTGTTCAGGAACCGCCCTGAAATGTCCCAAAGGGTATCCCCTTTAACGACAGTGTAACGCTCAGGATGATCAGCCCTGAACTCGGGTTCTGCATGGGCCCAGGAGGTAAACAGCAGCGCCGTGGCTGCCAGAGCGTACAACAGTTTCCTCATTGTCTGTATCCTTGATCGCGTGCCTAGAATCTATGCGTTAGGTAATGCCGCTGCGGTATGCCGGCAGCTTATTACGTTGTTATTCCCGATACTATAGAAGAAGTCTGGCGATTTGTGATGTTATCTTTTGTTCTTCCAGTGAATTCTTTGGTTTCCCTGAAAGATTTTAGCTATCGACTGATCAGTTTGTACTCAATCGGTAATTTATCGGATAATACAGGCCAAGACGTTACTTCATGATAGGTTCATGAAGAAATTTTGCGCAGACCGCTGTCGCATTTCAGAGAAGCCAAGGCACTATGATTCTAGAAATTCTTGAGTATCCGGATCCCCGTCTTCGCACCATCGCCAAGCCGGTGAATGAGGTGACCGACGAAATCCGCACCCTGATCGACGATATGTTCGAGACCATGTACGATGCCCGCGGCATCGGCCTGGCGGCTACCCAGGTAGATGTACATAAACAGATCATCGTGATGGACCTGTCCGAAGACAAGAGCGAGCCCCGGGTATTCATCAACCCGAAGGTGGAAGTGCTGGACGGAGACCTGGAAGCCATGCAGGAAGGCTGCCTGTCGGTACCCGGCTTCTACGAAGATGTGAAGCGTATCGAACACTGCCGGATTACCGCCAAAGACCGTAACGGCGAAGAGTTCGTCCTTGAAGCCGAAGGCCTGCTGGCCGTGTGTATCCAGCACGAAATGGACCACCTGAACGGCAAGCTGTTTGTGGATTACCTCAGCTCGCTCAAGCGCAACCGCATTCGCAAGAAGCTGGAAAAGCTGCACAAGCAGAGCGCCTGAGACAATGGCTGAAGCATCGCCAGAACAGAACTGAATTCAGACCGGGTTACGACCCGGTTTTTTCGTATCAACGACACAGAGAAGCCATCGCCGTGCGCATTGTTTTTGCCGGAACACCGGATTTTGCCGCCATAGCCCTGAAAGCCCTGCTTGAGGCCGGTCATAACGTGGTGGGGGTGTACAGCCAGCCCGACCGCCCCGCCGGCCGTGGCCGCAAACTCATGCCCAGCCCGGTCAAACAGGTGGCGCTGGATGCCGGCATTCCCGTGTTCCAGCCGGCCAGCCTCAAGCCCGAAGAGGCCCAGCAGGAGCTGGCGGCACTGCAACCGGATGTGATGATCGTCGCCGCCTATGGCCTGATCCTGCCCAAAGCCGTGCTGGAGACCCCGACCCACGGTTGCCTGAACATCCACGCCTCCCTGTTGCCGCGCTGGCGCGGTGCCGCCCCGATCCAGCGGGCCATTGCCGCCGGCGATGCCGAAACCGGTATTACCATCATGCAGATGGATGAAGGCCTGGACACCGGTGCCATGCTGCTGAAAGTGAGCACTCCGATAAACGCCGACGACACCGGCGGCAGCCTGCACGACCGACTTGCCGACATGGGCGGCGAAGCCATCGTGGACGCACTGACCCGGCTGGCACAAGGGGAGCTGACCGGAGAGCCCCAGAACGATGCCGACGCCAACTACGCCCACAAGCTGTCCAAGGAAGAAGGCCACATCGACTGGAGCCGCAGTGCCACCGACATCGAACGGCTAATCCGCGCCTTCAACCCCTGGCCCGGCACCTTTACCGACCTGGGCGAACAACGGATCCGCATTCACCAGGCATCTGCGCTGGAGCAGGGCAGCGACAAAGCCCCCGGCACGGTACTGAGCCGGGAGCGGGACGGCGTTGAGGTCGCCTGCGACACCGGCAGCCTGAAAATCACCTCGGTCCAGTTGCCGGGTAGCAAGGCCCAGAGCATCAACGACCTGATCAACGGCGGCAAGCAGGTACTGTTGCCCGGCCAGGAGCTGAACTGACCATGGCCTACCAGCCCCTGCCGTTTCGTGCCGTCGCTGCCACCGTGTTGCTGGCGGTGGAAAACGGCCAGTCACTGACACAATGCCTGCCGCCGGCCCTGAACCAGTTGCCGCCGGAGCAACGGCCCCAGCTGCAAGCCATATGCTACGGCACCTGCCGCTGGTTTCACCGGCTTGACGGCGAGCTGAGCCAGCGCCTGAAAAAGCCCCTGCGCAAGCCGGACCGGGTTGTTCACCACCTGATGCTGGTGGCCTTATTCCAGCTGCGATTCAGCGAACAAGCCACCTACGCGGTGCTGAACGAAACCGTGGAAGCCTGCCGGGCGCTGGACAAGCCCCACCTGACCGGGCTGGTCAACGGCGTACTGCGGGCGGCCGAAAGGGAAGGGGCGCCGGAGCCGAACGACGACAGCAGCCGCTACAGCCACCCGGTGTGGATGGTGGAAAAGCTGCGCCACAACTGGCCCGACGACTGGCAGTCCATTCTGGACGCCAACAACACCCAGGCCCCCATGACCCTGCGGGTAAACGCCCTGCGTTTCCGCCGTGAGGAATACCTGGAATTGCTGGCCGAGGCCGGTATCGAGGCCAAGCCAACCCGTTTTGCGCCCCACGGCATTCAGCTGGAACGCCCGGTACCGGTCGAGCGCCTGCCCTGGTTCGAAGACGGCGGCGCCAGCGTGCAGGACGAAGCTGCCCAACTTTGCACCACCATGCTGGACCTGCAACCCGGCCAGCGGGTACTGGATGCCTGCGCCGCTCCCGGCGGCAAGACCTGCGCCATCCTGGAAGCCTGTGGCGAACTGGATGAAGTGGTCGCCATCGACGAATCCGCCGAGCGCCTGCCCCGGGTGCAGGAAAACCTCGACCGGCTGGACCTGCACGCCACCCTGAAACAGGCGGATGCCGCCGATATCGACAGCTGGTGGGACGGCGAGCCATTCGACCGCATCCTGCTGGACGTACCCTGCAGTGCCACCGGCGTAATCCGCCGGCACCCGGACATCAAACTGCTGCGCCGGGAGTCCGACATTGTGCCCCTGGCCAGCATCCAGCTTGGCCTGCTCGATGCCATGTGGTCTATCCTGAAACCGGGTGGCCGGCTGGTGTATGCCACCTGTTCGGTGTTTCCCCAGGAGAACCACCGTATAATCCAGCGATTCCTCAAGCAGCAGGAACAGGCAACGCTGGTTCAGAACAATGCTGACTGGGGCCGCGACATGGACACCGGGCGCCAGCTGCTACCCGACCCGGACAGCCACGACGGCTTTTTCTATGCCGTGCTGGAGAAACCTGACGCATGAAAATCCTGATTCTCGGCGCCGGCCAGGTGGGCGGCACCCTCGCTGAAAACCTGGCCAATGAAGCCAACGACATCACCGTAGTGGACAGCGACAGCGTGCGCCTGCGGGAACTGCAGGACCGGCTGGATATCCGCACCATGCATGGCCGGGCCTCGTACCCCACCATCCTGAAAGATGCCGGCGCCGAAGACGCCGACATGGTGATTGCGGTAACCAACAGCGATGAAACCAACATGGTGGCCTGCCAGGTCACCAAGCTGCTATACAAGACCCCCACCACCATCTGCCGCGTGCGCGCCGGGGCTTATCTGGGCAAGCAGGAACTGTTCTATAACCGGGATACCGAAAAAGAGCTGGACCGTTTGCGGGGATTCCCGATCGACGTACTGATCAGCCCGGAACACCTGGTGACCCAGCACATCACCCGACTGATCGAATATCCCGGCACCCTGCAGGTGCTGGAGTTCTCCAAGGGCCTGGCACGGCTGGTAGCCATCCGGGCGACCCAGGGTGGCCCGCTGGTCGGGCGGGAGCTGTCTTACCTGCGTACCCACATGCCCAAGATCGACACCCGGGTAGCGGCCATCTTCCGTAAAGACCGCGCCATCATGCCCCAGGGCGACACGGTGATCGAAGACGGCGACGAGGTGTTCTTCATTGCCGCCGCCGACCATATCCGCTCGGTGATGAGCGAACTGCAGCCGCTGTCCAAACCCTACAAGCGCATCTTTATCTGTGGTGGCGGCAACATCGGCTACCGCCTGGCCAACACCCTGGAAAGCCGCTACCAGGTCAAGATCCTGGAGCGGGACCACGAGCGCTGTGTGATGCTGTCCGAGCGCCTGCAGAAAACCGTGGTGCTGGAAGGCAATGCCGCCAACAAGGACATCCTGCTGGAAGAAAACATCGAAAGCACCGATGTATTCTGTGCCGTTACCAACGACGACGAAGCCAACATCATGGCGTCGTTGCTGGCCAAGCGCCTGGGTGCCCGCAAGGTACTGACCCTGATCAACAACCCGGACTACGTGGACCTGATCCAGGGCGGCGACATCGACGTGGCTATTTCTCCCCAGCAGACCACCATCGGCAGCCTGCTCACCCACGTGCGCCGTGGCGACGTAGTAAATGTTCACTCACTTCGCCGGGGCGCGGCCGAGGCCATCGAAGCGATTGCCCATGGCGATCACCGCTCCTCCAAGGTGGTGGGCAAGCGGCTGGATGAAATCCACCTGCCGCCGGGCACCACCATCGGGGCCATCGTGCGCCATAACGAAGTGCTGATCGCCCACGACCACCTGCGGGTGCAGCCGGACGACCACGTGATCCTGTTCCTGGTGGACAAATCCCGCATCCGGGATGTCGAAAAACTGTTCCAGGTGGGCCTCACCTTCTTCTGATTGACCTCAGACAAAACAACACCCTGGCTGGCACTTAGAAATGCAGCGCCAGCCAGCGTATAATGCGCGTTTTCAAAATTCGGAGTGCTCCGTAACGCGGGGCGCCACACACAGACTGACCAGCAGGCAAACGTCGTGACAGACAAGGCAACCAACAACTCCGCGCCGGATATCAAGACCTTCCAGGGTCTGATCCTGGCATTGCAGAATTTCTGGGCGCAGCACGGCTGCGTGGTTCTCCAGCCCCTCGACATGGAAGTGGGCGCCGGTACTTTCCACCCGGCCACGTTCCTGCGATCCATCGGCCCGGAAACCTGGAACTCCGCCTACGTTCAGCCCAGCCGCCGCCCCACCGACGGCCGCTACGGCGAAAACCCCAACCGCCTGCAGCATTACTACCAGTTCCAGGTAGTGCTTAAGCCGTCACCGGACAACATCCAGGAGCTGTACCTGGATTCCCTGCGTGCCCTGGGTCTGGACCCGCTGGTGCACGACATCCGCTTTGTCGAAGACAACTGGGAATCCCCGACCCTGGGCGCCTGGGGCCTGGGCTGGGAAATCTGGCTGAACGGTATGGAAGTCACCCAGTTCACCTACTTCCAGCAAGTGGGCGGCCTGGAATGCTATCCGGTCACCGGCGAGCTGACCTACGGCCTTGAGCGCATCGCCATGTACCTGCAGGGCGTGGACAGCGTGTACGACCTGGTCTGGACCAACGGCCCGGATGGCGTGGTTACCTACGGCGACGTGTTCCACCAGCAAGAGGTGGAGATGTCCACCTACAACTTCGAACACGCCGACACCGAGTTCCTGTTCCACAGCTTCGATGTGTACGAGCGGGAAAGCGCCCGCCTGATCGAAGCCGGCCTGCCGCTGCCCGCCTATGAGCAGGTACTCAAGGCCTCCCACACTTTCAACCTGCTGGACGCCCGCCACGCCATTTCCGTGACCGAGCGCCAGCGCTTCATCCTGCGTGTACGCACCCTGGCACGTTCAGTCGCCCAGGCCTACTTCGACAGCCGCCGCAAGCTGGGCTTCCCGCTGGCTCCAGAGCATCTCCGCAAGGAAGTACTGGCTGCCGCTGAAGCCGCCGACGCCAAGGCCAGCAAGAAGGGCAAGAAAGCCAACAAGGCACCGCAGGAACAGGGGAACGCATAATCATGGCAACACAGGATTTTCTGGTCGAACTGGGTACCGAGGAACTGCCTCCGAAAGCCCTCAAGCCACTGTCTGACGCCTTCACCCAGGGCATTGTCAAAGGCCTGGAAGAAGCCGGCGTAGAATTCGGTGCCGTGGAAAGCTTCGCGGCCCCCCGCCGCCTGGCCGTGCGCATCCGTAACCTGGCCGATGCCCAGCCTGACAAGGCGGTCGAAAAGCGCGGCCCGGCCGTGAAAGCCGCCTTCGACGACTCCGGCAACCCCACCCGGGCCCTGACTGGTTTTGCCACCTCCCTGGGCATTACCCCGGACCAGCTCGACACCCTGGAAACCGACAAGGGCGCCTGGCTGGTGTACCGGACCGTCGAAAAGGGCAAGCCCACCGTCGAACTGATGCCCGAGCTGGTGGAGAAATCCCTGGCCGCACTGCCCATTCCCAAGCGCATGCGCTGGGGTGCCGGCAAAACCGAGTTCGTACGCCCGGTACACTGGTTGGTACAGCTTTACGGCAACACCGTGATTGAAACCCCGGTGATGAACCTGAAGCCCGGCAACAAAACCCGCGGCCACCGGTTCCACTGCCCGAAAGAGCTGATTGTACCGACGCCGGCCGACTACGAAGTGGTGCTGAAGCAGGAAGGCTACGTACTGGCCGACTTCGCCGAGCGCCGCGAGCAGATCCGTGCCGGTGTCAACGCCCTGGCCGAGAAAGAAGCCAACGGCAAGGCCGTGATCGATGAAGACCTGCTGGACGAAGTCACCGCGCTGAACGAGTGGCCGGTACCGCTGATGGGCCGCTTTGAAGACCGCTTCCTGGAAGTCCCGGCCGAAGCGCTGATCTCTTCCATGAAGGAGCACCAGAAGTACTTCCACGTGGTGGATGCCAGCGGCAACATGCTGCCGCTATTCATCACCGTGGCCAACCTGGAAAGTAAAGATCCTTCACAGGTGATTTCCGGTAACGAGAAAGTGATCCGCCCCCGCCTGTCGGATGCCGCCTTCTTCTACGAGACCGACCGCAAGACCAGGCTGGAAGACCGCATCGAGGCCCTCAAGCCCATCGTGTTCCAGGACAAGCTCGGCAGCATTCACGACAAATCGGTACGGGTAGCGGCCCTGGCGAAGAAGATCGCCGAGGCCATCAACAGCGACCCGGCCCTGGCCGAGCGCGCTGCCATGCTAGCCAAGACCGACCTGGTGACCGAAATGGTGCTGGAGTTCACCGACCTTCAGGGCATCATGGGCCAGTACTACGCTGCCAACGATGGTGAGCACGAAGACGTCGCCAAAGCCCTGAACGAGCAGTACATGCCGCGCTTTGCCGGCGACGACCTGCCCACTACCCTGACCGGTTGTGCCGTGGCCATCGCTGACCGTATCGACTCGCTGGTGGGCCTGTTCGGCATCAACCAGCCGCCGTCCGGCACCCGTGACCCGTTCGCCCTGCGCCGGGCTTCCCTGGGTGTGCTGCGCATCATCATCGAGCGCCAGCTGCCGCTGGACCTGCAGACCGTATGCGAATGGGCCGAGCAGAACTTCACCGTGCTGACCGAGAACAACACCGCCAGCACCGTAGTGGACTACATGCTTGATCGCTTCCGCGCCCATTACGACGAGCAGGGCATTGGCGCCGAAGTGTACCTGGCCGTACACGCCCGCCGCCCGACCCGCCCGCTGGACTTTGACCGCCGGGTTAAAGCCGTGGAAGCCTTCCGCCAGCTGCCGGAAGCCCAGGCCCTGGCCGGCGCCAACAAGCGGGTTTCCAACATCCTGACCAAGCAGGGCGGTGACAGCATCGGCGAGACGGTCGACGCCAGCCTGTTGCAGGACAGCGCGGAAAAGGCCCTGGCAGAGCAGGTGAACCAGCAGGCAGAAAAGGTGCTGCCACTGTTCGAGAACGGCGACTACGCCAGCGCCCTGAGTTCTCTCGCCAGCCTGCGGGAGCCGGTGGATAACTTCTTCGATGAAGTGATGGTGATGGCCGACGACGACGCCATCCGGAACAACCGCCTGGCGCTGCTGAACCGGCTGCGCAATCTGTTCCTGCGCGTCGCGGATATCTCATTGTTGCCCAACGCCGGCTAGCAATGCTGATCATCCTCGACCGGGACGGGGTCATCAACGAGTACGATGGCAATTACATCTGCTCAGCGGATGAATGGCACCCCATTCCCGGCAGCGTTGAAGCGGTGGCCCGGCTCTGTAACGCCGGCCACCGCATTGCCATCGCCACCAACCAGTCCGGCATCGCCCGGGGTTATTACGACACCGAGGCCCTGGATGCCATGCACGAAAAGCTGGAGCGCCTGGTGGAAGCCCAGGGCGGCTGCATCGACTTCATCGCCCACTGTCCGCACCATCCGGACGATCACTGCGCCTGCCGAAAGCCGCTGACCGGGCTACTGGAACAGATCCGCCAGCACTACCATCTGACTTCACTCCAGGGTGCCATCATGGTCGGCGACAGCCGTAAGGATCTGGAAGCCGCTCACGCGGAGGCGTGCCGCCCGGTACTGGTCAGAACCGGCAATGGCGAGGAAACCGAGCGCCATCTGGACGCCAGGCCCATCCCCGGCGCCGAGGTTGCTATCTACGACAATCTCAGCAAATTTACGGATGCCCTTTTATCCGCCGAGGGCTGGTAAAACCAAAGCGAATCCGTATAATACCGGCCGTTGATCGGCGTGTGGCGCAGCTTGGTAGCGCACTTCGTTCGGGACGAAGGGGTCGCAGGTTCGAATCCTGCCACGCCGACCACTTTCCCGCTTTTTCTTTCTCCTGAATTCCTTACCTCATGTGGCGCGCATTACTCTCATGTCCGCAACAGCCAGCTATTGCCCGACATAAAGGTATTGGATTCTCAGCCGCCCATGGGCAATCGCACTACCTCAATTTCTTTTTCTTATGCACGTAAAGAGCAACGGCATGGCCAATATCAGCACACTGATCCGCATCAGGTGATGGGACGTCACAAAGGCCGGTTCAATGCCCAGTGAAAGCGCCACCAGACTGAGTTCGGGCGCCCCGCCCGGCACATAGGCAAGCAATGTTGCAGCTGGCGAATAACCGGTGACCACGTGGCCCAGCCAGGCCGCCACTGCAGCAATCAGGATCAATATGAATGCCTGAAACACAGAAACTACCAGGTTGAGCCTCATTGCCGCCAAAGTCGTTCCCAAAAATCGAACACCAATCGATACACCAATAATAACTTGGGCCATGGCGGCCAGCATCGGCGGGATCGCGGCTTCAGAAACTCCGGTCATGTGAAGCGCGGCGGATACGAGTACGGGGCCGAACAGAAGCGGATTGGGCAGGCGCAAGCAAAGCCCCAGCCACGCGCCCCCAACACCTGCAACGATCAAAATCACAGATTCGCCGATTGATGGCATGAACAACCATTGAGCCAAAGTAGTCGTGCCGTGCTCCAGATTGACGTGGCCGATGGTGTTCAATATCAGTGGAATAACGAGCAGTAAAACCAGGATTCGAACTGCATGGGTCAGGCCCACTATTCGCAAATCTGCGTCGGAATCTGCTGCCATAAGCGTAACCGTGGAGATTCCGCCGGGCATTCCGGAATAAATGGCGGTCGCTAATGAGTTACCCGCGACGCGATAACTCAGCCACACCGAAACCCCAGTCATAAACAGAGTTCCCACGAGCATAATGACCAGGCTGGCTCCCCAATCGCACAGGTTGCCGGCCACATTCGGCGTAAAGGCCGACCCCAGCATCACGCCGATTACAGCCAATACCACTTTGCGCGATGCCCTCGGTGGTGACAGCCGAACGTTCATCAGGCTAAGCACCGCAGTCACGAGCATGGCGCCCAATAACCATGGCAGGGGCATGTCAGCGGCATAAGCAAGACCGCCGCCGCTGGCGCCAACAAAAGTCGTTGGCACCAGTCTCCAGCCCGCTTTGAAACGTAGCGTCAACGCATCGATCACGTCAGTCGTGCCATGGTTCAGGCGTTAACCGACGCCCGGCGAGCCAACAGCTTCGGTACCAGCCATGGCAATACCAGGAGAAGGACCGCGGCCACCCACAAACCAACCGAGATACCCGACTGCAAGAGAATGCCCAGATCGCCGCCACTGATCGACAAGGCCCGTCGCAGGTTGTCCTCCATCAGGCCACCCAACACGTAACCCAGAATCACGGGTGCCAGCGAGAATCCCAGCTTGCGCAGGCCGTAACCGAAGATGCCGATCACCAGCATCATGTAGATCGCCATCAGATTGGAGTGCAACTGATACACGCCCACAAAGGCGAGGATTGCGATACCGGGAACCAGGGTCCAGCGGGGAATCGTCAGCACCCGGGCGAACACTCCCGCCAAGGGCAGGTTGAGAAGCAGCAACATGATATTGCCGATGTACAACGACGCAATCAGGCCGCCTGCCACTTCCGGGCGCTCGGAGAACATCATCGGGCCGGGCGTGATGTTATAGAGCATCAGCGCACCCAGCAGGACTGCAGTGGTGCCGGAGCCAGGAATGCCCAGCGTCAGCATCGGTACGAATGAACCCGCCGCGGCGGCATTGTTGCCCGACTCCGGCGCTGCCAGACCGCGCATGTTGCCGGTACCGAAGGTGTTGTCCTTGTCGGACAGGCGCTTCTCCGTGGTGTAGGCAACTGCACTCGCAACAGACGCGCCGGTGCCGGGGAGTACACCCACGATAAAACCAATGACACCGCTGCGCAGCATGGCCCACTTGCAGTGGAGTACTTCCTTCAGGCTGACCATCGCCCGGCCAATCGGCGGCATCTTGTGGCTGGCGTTCCGGTGATTGGCGTGTTCAAGCATCAGCAGGATCTCACTGATCGCGAACAGGCCAATGATCATCACCACAAAATCAACGCCGTCGTAGAGCTCTGCCATCTCGAAGGTGTAGCGTAAAACGCCGGTTCCAGAATCGACACCTACCATGGCGATCAACACGCCCAGTACCGCGCCGATGCCGGTTTTTACCGGGTCTTTCCCCATCATCACGGCCATTGAGGCAAAGGCAAACACCATCAGGGCGAAGAATTCCGCCGGGCCAAACATCACTGCTACCTGCGCCAGCATCGGCGCAAACAGGGTCAGGCCAATAATCGCAATCGTCGCACCCGCAAAAGAGCTGACGGCAGACAGCCCCAATGCCGGCCCCGCAAGTCCTTTTTTGGCCAACGGATGGCCATCAAGGGTTGTCATCACGGCACCAGCATCGCCGGGCACATTGAGCAGGATGCTCGACATGCGCCCACCGTACTCGGACCCGGTATAAACGCCGGCCAGCAGGATAAGCGCGGATTCCGCCGGCAGGCCCAGCGTGTAGGCAAGCGGCATCAGAATGGCAATGCCGTTGATCGGGCCAATCCCTGGCAAGGCGCCGAACAGCGTCCCGAGCAAGGCACCCATGAAAGCCAGCCCCAGATTCATGGGGGTCAGGGCCACTTCAAAGCCCTGAATCAGAAAGTCGAACATGTCAGGCTCCTCAATTTAAGTCGGACAACCATTGCCCGCCCGGCAAGGAAATACCGAGCCCCAGGGTGAACAGGTAATAGCTTCCCAGGGCCATCAGAACACCGGCTAGCAAGGCTTTAGACCAGGCGGCATCAAACAGGCGTGACAGTGAGAACACGGCAAAGAAGGTCGTGATCAGAAAGCCCAGTCGGGTGAACAGGAGCGCATAGACCAGAAGGACGAGCAGCACACAGCCCAACTTGATAACGACACGCTTTTCCGGCCATTCCCCGTTTTCTCCGGGTCGGAACACCAGTGCCAGCGACAACACCGTGAGAATGACGGACAGCAGGATCGGAAAGGCTCTTGGTCCCACGGGCTCATAGTTGAAGGTGGGCTCAAGCTGATAGGCCTGGAAGGCGGCGAATGCCGCCAAACCGATCAGGGCAAGCCCAAGAATACGGTCGGCGGCGATTCTCATTTTATCAGTCCTACTTCTTTGGCAAGCCCCTTGAACTGGGTGACCTGGCCCTTGACGTAAGCGTCAAAGTCGTCGCCAAAACGTGACATGGGGAACAGCCCGCGGGCCTCGCGCAGCTCGGCAAAGGTTTCTTTCCCGGCCAGAGCTTCAAGTTTCTTCACCCACTGTTGGTAGGCCTCGTCGCTGACTTCGGGGCCCATGTAGTAGCCACGCCAGATCGGCCACTGCACGTCATAGCCCTGCTCTGCCGCTGTCGGGATATCCGAGTAAGGGCCGTCCAGGCGTTCCTCGGAGAGTGCCGCAAGAACGCGAACGGTGCCGCTCTCAAGGTGCGAGCGCAGCTCGGAAAGGTCGCCGGTGAACACGTCGATGTGCTCACCCAGCAGAGCGGCCAGTGACTCACCACCGCCCTCGAACGCCACATACCGGAGATCACGGGGCGAAAGGCCCGCAGCCTTGGCCGTCAGGGCCGCCTTCATCCAGTCCTGGCTACCAACCGTACCGCCGGCGCCGAACACGATTTTTCCCGGCTGGGTTTTCAGATCTTTCATCAGCTCGCCGAGGTTGGCCCAGGGGGCGTCCGTCTTGACCACGATAGCGCCGTAGTCGGCACCCAGGGCGCCAAGCCACCGTACTTCGTTGGCGTCGTACTCACCGAACTTGCCGAGGGCGAGGTTAACGGCGGCGCCGGTGCTGGCTGCGACAATGAGGTTGGGGTCGTCGGCTCTCACACCGTTAACGTGGTTATAAGCGACTGCACCAATCCCACCCGGCATGTAACTGACCATCATCGGCTTTTCGATCAGTCCGGTTTTCTGGAGGCCATTTGCCGCCAGACGACAGGTCAGATCATAGCCGCCGCCCGGTTTGGCGGGTGCAATACACTCGGTTGTTTCGGATTGAGCCTGCGCGTTGCCCACCATGAGCGCTGCGCCCAGCAGGATAGAAAGAGACGAACGGAGAAATACAGAGTTGAATCTCATAGGGGACTCCTGTTGTATTTGTATTTGTTGTCCGCAGAGGCGTCAGGAAACGTGTGTGCGGTTCATCGTCGAAGTGACGACGTGAACCATTCTATGGAGCCAACCTGTCAACAACCTGTCAGTGGTCTATGATGGTCACTCCCTATTGTCACTCCCTCTTGAGATACCGGATTCATGCGCCTGCTTATTGTCGAAGACGACCCATTGATCGCCGACTCTCTGATCGAGGGACTGACTCCGCTGGGGAACACCGTGGAGACCTTCTCCAGTCTGCGGGAGGCAAGGTCAGCTATCGCCGTCGGCCAGTTCGATCTGCTGGTGCTGGACCTCGGTTTACCCGATGGCAGCGGCCTGGCACTGCTCTCGGAACTCAGGAAAAAGGGGGACGTCACGCCCGTTATGATCCTGACCGCCCGGGATGGTGTGGCTGAGCGCGTTCAGGGCCTGGATCTCGGCGCCGACGACTACCTCACCAAGCCGTTTTCGATTGCCGAGCTCCAGGCTCGGGTGCGAGCTCTGCTCCGACGAAGCCAGCGTCGTACCGACAACCAGCTTCGGTTTGGACCGCTGTGCTTCGATCCGGCCTCCGGCGAAGTGACCCTGAATGATGAACACCTCGACCTTCCCCCCCGGGAGCTGGGGTTGATGGAGAGTCTTTTGCTCCACGCCGGACGCATTGTCCCCCGGGAGCAACTGATTGACCGACTGTTCGGGTTCGGCGAGGTCGGACCTAACGCACTGGATCTGTATATAAGCCGGCTGCGCAAGCGCTTGCAGGGCACCGGCGTCCGCATCCGGACGTTGCGCGGCCTGGGTTATCGGCTGGAGGATGATGTCGCGTGATCGTCGTCGACGGAACGCTGAAAAAGCGTCTGGGCGTCTGGCTATTGGCGGCCGTGGGCGTGCTTGGCACATTTCTGCTTGTCGAGGCCTACAGTAGTGCCCAGCGAGCCGCCAACCGTGCGTTTGACAGTCAGCTGGAGGCGGCGAGCCTGACCATCACCGAAGCCATCCAGTGGCCGGACGGGCGCCCGATCGTCGAAATTCCGCCCGCCGCCTTCCAGATTCTGGCGACCGACCAGCAGGAGCGAGTGTTCTACAGTATCCTCGATGCCGGAGGCCGTGAAGTGACGGGCAATCTCAATGGCTTTGTGACGGACACCTTTCGAAAGCAAGCCATGGATGAACCTGTCTGGATATTCGTTCAGTACCTCGGCACGCCCATCCGGCTGTACGGGCGTGAACTGAAATCGGCAGGCTGGGAATCCGTAGAGCCGGTGCAAATCTGGGTTGGGCATACCCTTTCGGGTCGGGATGCCCTGGCGAGTGATCTGTTCATTCGGGCGGTGACCCGGTTCCTCACCATGGTTGCCCTCACGGGTCTGCTGATGTTCTTCGCCATTCGCACGGCCCTGGGCCCGGTGCGCCGATTGCGGCAACTGCTTCGCCAGCGGGAGGCAGACGATGTCAGCCCATTGGATGCAAGGGTGCCGGGCGAGCTCTACGATATGGCGGAAACCCTGAACTCGCTTTTTGAACGCCAGCGCGAAGGACGCGACGCTATGCTGCGCTTTACCGCCGACGCCAGCCATCAGCTCAAGACACCGCTTGCCGGTTTACAGAGTACCAGCGAACTGGCGCTGAGAAGCGACCGCCCGGAAGACTGGCGCCGGGCTCTGCAAACGGTGCATGACAGCACTTCAAGAACCAGCCGCCTGGCAACACAGCTACTCAGCCTCGCCCGCCTTCGCCACGATGAAGGAAGTATTCCAGCCCGAATTGATCTGTCAAACCTGATGCGTGAGACCGTGATGGAGTGGGCTGAGCGCAGTGACGCGCGGCATCACGATCTGGGCCTTGCTCCAATGCCTGATAAACCTGTTTCCATTCGGGGTGAGGCCTGGTCATTACGGGAGATGATTGGCAACCTGATCGACAACGCCCTGCGTTACACTCCGCCGGGGAGCGAAATCACGCTGGCGCTGGAGGTAACACAGGACACAGCAACAATGACAATAAAGGACAACGGTCCTGGCGTAAGTGGTGATCTACTTGACCGCCTGCATCAGCCTTTTGAACGCGGAGGACGACAGGATACAGAAGGTTCGGGCCTGGGACTGTCGATCGTCGATTCTATCGCCCGTCGCCATCACGCCATACTCGACGTTCGCAGCCCTCCCGGAACCGGCCTGGAGGTGACCGTGCGATTTCCGGTCTTGAGGGAATCTGACTGACATGAAGCTATGGGTCGCAGCAACGCTACTGCTGGCATGTCTGATGCCGGCCAGATTGATGGCTCAACAGGCGATTCCGTTACAGGTCGAGGCGGCTCTGGACCGCCAGGTCGTGGCTCCCTTGCTTGAGGCTTTCGAACAGGCGCATCCGGAAATAGAGCTGGTCTACCACGACAAATCCACGCTCGAGGTTGATCGAAGGGTTCGCCAGGCAAGTCCTGCTCCGGATGTTGTGATCAGCTCTGCCATGCCCTGGCAGATGGCTCGGGTCAACGAGGGATTGGCGCAGCCCCTGAACAGTGGCGTTGCCCGGAATTGGCCGGAATGGGCCAAATGGCGCAACGAAGTTTTCGGTTTTACCTTCGAGCCCATCGTGACGGTATACCGGCTCAACCTGGCAAAACACATGATGCCACCCACCACCCACGCCACCTTGAATACCATCCTGAGGAGCCACAGGGAGTTACTGCGTGGGCGTGTGACCACCTATTCCCCTTCGGGGAGCGGCATCGGCTATACGCTGTTTCAGCAGGATGCGCGCTATTCGCCCCGCTTCTGGGATCTGGTCGCCGCTATGGGTGCAGCCGGTGTTAGCCTCGAAAACAGTACTCAGGCTATGCTTGATGGTCTCACAGACGGCACTTATTGGGTGGGGTACAACCTCTTGGGATCGTACGCCATGCACTGGGCCCGAAACCATCCAGACCTTATCGTGCAAATTCCCCAGGACTATGCGCTGGTCATGATGCGCATGGCATTCATCCACAGGGACGCACCCCACGCGGCGGCGGCCAGGACATTCATGAATTTTCTGCTCAGTTTCGAGGGCCAGCAGATCCTCGCCGGCAGCACCCCGTTATTCAGTGTGTTGCCGGACGTCACCGGCCCTTATACGGCCCAGCGACTTCGTGACCAGGTTGGCGATAACCTCTATCCCATTCCAATCAACGCGGGCCTGCTGGCTTTTGTCGACCCGATGAGGCGGGCCGCTTTTATGAATCGCTGGACCAGGGAGATACAGATTCTGAAGCCATGACTACAGCATAGCGGCTGTGTTATGACCTGCTGCCCATAGAGGCACAGCGTTTCTGTATCCTTGATAAGTCTGCTAATGTTCTGCCGTAAGACTGTCGCGGAGGGATACATTGAACAAGGCAACGGAATTCAAGTCCGGCAACTTTTCGTTTTTGTCAGAACACGATTCCTTATTCGTGGAACTGGCCGAATCCGCCGAGCGTGCCTTCGCCAGTGACCCCAACACCACCCTGATCAAACTCCGCCAGCTCGGCGAAGCCCTGGCCCAACACCTGGCCGCACTGTCCGGTATCGAGTTCGACGAACAAACCAGCCAGTCCGAACTGCTTTATCGCCTGAACCGGGAATTGCGGCTGGAACCGCAGATCAAAGAACTGTTCCATATCCTGCGGATTGAAGGCAACAAAGCCACTCACCAGTTCCGCACCCAGCACAAAGAAGCCATGGATGGCCTGAAAGTGGCGCGGGCCCTGGCCATCTGGTTTCATCGTTCCTTTGGTAAAGCCGGTGCCAGCTTCAAGCCCGGCCCCTTTATACCGCCAGCCGACCCCAGCGCACAGTTGCGACAACTGCAGAGCGACATCGAAAAGCTCCGCCACGATCTGCAACACGCCAACATGGCGCTGGACAGCAGCCAGCAGCTCAGCCAGCTGATTGAGAAAGAAAAAGCCGAATACGAAGCCCTGGCGCTCGCCATGGACGAAGAATCCCGCGCTTTGGCGGAACAGGCCCGCCAGCACGAACAAGCCCTGAGCCAACAACAACAAGCCTACGAGCAAAAGATCAAAGCGCTGCAACAACAGCTCACGGAGCAGGGCGAACAAACCGTTAATCAGCAGCGCCAGCAGGTAGCCAAACAGACCAAAGCCGCTACCGACACCCTGGTACTGAACGAAGAACTCACCCGCATCCTCATCGACCAACAACTGCAGGACGCGGGCTGGGAAGCCGACAGCCAGGACATCACCTTCCAGAAAGGCGCCCGCCCGGAGAAAGGCACCTATCGCGCGATTGCCGAATGGCCCACCAATCACAATGGCGAGAAGGGCCGGGCCGATTACGTGCTATTTGCAGGCCTTACGCCCATCGCCGTGGTAGAGGCCAAGAAAGAGAACACCAACGTCGCCGGCAAAATCCGCCAGGCCGAACGTTACAGCAAAGGCTTCAAGGTAGACGCACCCTTAGTCGGCGCCTGGGAGTTGATGGGCCGCACCATCGCCTGGCCCGCCGATGAAAGCGGCCATTACCACGTACCCTTCGTGTATTCCTGCAACGGTCGACCCTATATTCCGCAACTGGCGGAACAGTCAGGCACCTGGTTCCGGGATGTGCGCGAGCCCAGCAACCTGCGTCGGGCGCTGCCGCAGTTCCACACCCCCGGTGGCCTGCTGGATTTGCTGGAACGGGACAAGGAAAACGCCGAGAAACTGTTAAAGGAAGAGCCCTTCGGCTACCTGAAACTGCGGGACTATCAACAAAACGCCATCGCCGCCACCGAACACGCCCTGGTCCGTGGCGTGCGCACCGCGCTGCTGGCCATGGCCACCGGCACTGGCAAAACCCGCACCATCATCGGGCTGATGTACCGGTTCCTGAAAGCCGAACGCTTCCACCGCATCCTGTTCCTGGTGGACCGCACCGCCCTGGGCCAGCAGGCCATTGACGCCTTCAACGAAGCACCGCTGGAACAGAACCACACCCTCAGCAAGATCTACAACGTGGCCGAGCTGGGCGACATGGCCGCCGAAGCGGAAACCCGCATTCAGGTGGCCACCGTGCAGGCCATGGTGAAACGCATCTTCATGAGCGACAACCCGCCGCCCATCGACCAGTTCGACTGCATCATCATCGACGAAGCCCACCGGGGTTACACCCTGGACCAGGAAATGACCGAAGGCGAACTGGCCCTGCGGGACACCAGCCAGTACCTGTCCAGCTACCGCCGCGTGCTGGATTACTTCGATGCGGTGAAAATCGGCCTCACCGCCACCCCGGCCAAGCACACCAGCGAAATCTTCGGCAAACCCGTGTACACTTACTCCTACCGGGAAGCCGTGGCGGATGACTGGCTGATCGACCACGAACCACCCATTCGCTACGAAACCCTGCTCAGCCAGAACGGCATTACCTTCGAGAAGGGCAAGCCGGTCGAAGTCATCAACACCCAGACCGGCGAACTGGACACCACCGAGCTGGAAGACGAACTCAGCTTCGAGGTGGATGCCTTCAACCGCCGGGTGATCAACGAGAACTTCAACCGGGTGATCTGCGAACAGCTGGTACAGGAGCTGGACCCGTTCGGCGACGAGAAAACCATGATTTTCTGTGCCACCGACCTGCACGCGGACATGGTCAAACGCCTGCTGGACGATGCCTTCAAGGATCTCTACAACGGCCGCTACAACGAAGCCGCCGTGGCCAAGATCACCGGCCAGAGCGACAAGGCGGACCAGCTTATCCGCCGCCACAAAAACGAGCGTTATCCCAACATCGCCATCACAGTAGACCTGCTCACCACGGGCATCGACGTACCGCGCATCTGCAACCTGGTGTTCATGCGCCGGATACGCTCACGCATTCTTTACGAGCAGATGATCGGCCGCGCCACCCGCCGCTGTGATGAGATCGGCAAGACCGTGTTCCGCATCTACGACCCGGTAGACATCTACGCCGCCCTGCAGGATGTAAACACCATGAAGCCCCTGGTGAAAGACCCCAACATCACCCTGGAACAACTGGTGGACGAGCTCACCGACGACGAGCAACTGGAAAAGGCCCTCAACAGCCCCGGTGAACAACCCGATGAAAGCCAGGCCGATGTGGTACTCAGCCAGCTCAGCCAGAAACTTATGCGAGTGCTGCGCAAGGCCGACAACAAAGCCGAAAACCGCCCGGAACTGAAACAGAAACTGGACGAACTGCACCAGAGCTGGGGTGTGGAACCCAAATCCCTCCACCAGCACCTGCATAAACTCGGCCCACGGCAGGCCTCGGAATTCATCAAACAACACAGCGGCCTGCTGAACCAGCTGGCCGAGGTGAAGTCCCTGGTGGGCAGCGAATACATGCCGTTGATCTCCGACCACGAAGACGAAATCCGCGAACGTATCCAGAGCTACGGCGAGCACGACAAGCCGGAAGACTACCTGGACAGCTTCAACGAGTTCATCAAACAACAGCTCAACCAGTCTGCCGCGCTTGCCGTGGTGGTCAACAAACCCCGGAACCTCACCCGCGAACAGCTACGGGAAGTAAAACTGCTGCTGGACAACCACGGTTACTCCGAAGCCCGCCTGCAAAGTGCCGTGCGCAACCAGACCAACAAAGATATCGCCGCCAGCATCATCGGCTACATCCGCCGCGCCGCCCTGGGCGAGCCGCTGATCCCCTTCGAACAGCGGGTAGCGGAAGCCATGGATCGCATCTACACCCAGCACAGCTGGACCCCAAACCAGCGCAAATGGCTGGAGCGCCTGGCCAAGCAGCTGGTGCACGAAGTCATCATCGACCGGGAGTTTGTGAACCACCGGTTTGCCGACGATGGCGGGGCCAGGCAGATGAATAAGGTGCTGGGGCAACAGCTGGATACCGTGCTGGAGGAATTGAATGAGGCGATGTGGCCGGAGCGGAGTGCTTGAGAATGCCATGTTTATGGAATCGACATAGGTTTAACCTGTGTCGATTTTTCAGTATTTTTTCGACACAGATCATTGCTATGTTTACCGCATAAACATAGACTGCGCAAAACACACACCTTTGTCGAAATTTTCAAGGAATTTAAACATGGCCTGGCGACCGGATCAGCCTTACAACCAGTTACCGCCGCTTCCGCCTGCCAAAGAAGTGACCGAGACTCTGGGCATCCTCAAAGCCTGCATTCCCGCCCGGGCAGCTCTGGCTGAGCTTAAACAGGCAGGTGAACTGATTCCGAATCAATCACTGCTGATAAACCTTCTGCCACTGCTGGAAGCCAAAGACAGTTCCGAGATCGAGAACATCGTCACCACCACCGACAAACTGTTTCAGTTTTCGCAGGAAGATCAGGGGGCCGATCCGGCCACCAAAGAAGCGCTCCGATATCGCACAGCCCTTTATGAGGGCTTCGTCCATCTTCAGCGCAAACCACTGTGCGCGAGCACCGCTATAGAGGTGTGCAGCACGCTGAAAGGCGTGGATATGGATGTACGTAAGGTGCCCGGGACCATCATTGGCAATCAGGCAACCGGTGAAACCATCTACACCCCACCGGTTGGTGAAGCGGTTATTCGCAACCTGCTCACCAACTGGGAAAACTATCTGCATGCAGACGACGACACGGACCCACTGATCAAAATGGCCATCAGCCATTACCAGTTCGAAGCCATTCATCCGTTCCACGACGGCAATGGACGAACCGGCCGTATCGTCAATGTGCTTTACCTGATCGAACAGCGGCTACTCACCCTGCCCATACTCTACCTGAGCCGCTACATAGTTCAGCACAAAAACGATTACTACCGCCTACTGACCCAGGTTACCCGCACCGGTGAGTGGCAGGAGTGGATTATCTTTATGCTTAACGGCGTGGAGCAGGTATCGTCCTGGACCTGCGCCAAGATCGCCGCCATGAGAAAGCTCATTACTGAAACTGAAGACCATGTCAGACAAGCGCTGCCCAAGATCTACAGCCACGAACTGGTCCAGACCATTTTTGAGCAGCCCTATTGCCGCATCAGCAACCTGGTAGAAAAAGACATCGCCAAACGGCAGACAGCATCCAGTTACCTGAAACAGCTGGTCGAGATTGGCGTACTGCAGGAGAAAACAGCAGGCAACGAAAAGCTGTTCCTCAATCCGCGCCTGCTACGCCTGATGACCAGCGATAGCAACGAGCTTCAGCCTTACCACTGAATTCAGCAACCTTGAGAACACCCATGACCAACAACGACATCGTCCAAAAACTCTGGAACCTCTGCGACGTTCTGCGGGACGACGGCATCAACTACTCGGACTACGTCACCGAACTGGTGCTGCTGCTGTTCATCAAAATGGTGCACGAGAACACCGAAGCCGGCACCCTGAAAAAACACCCACTGCCGGAAGGTTGCCGCTGGACCGACCTGAACGGCAAATCCGGCATCAACCTGCTGAACGACTACAAGCGCATCCTGCTCAGCCTGTCCACCGGCAAGGATGGCGACGGCACACTGGTACACGATGACCCGCTGATCAGCGCCATCTACGCCGACGCCCAGACCCGCCTGCGGGAGCCGCGCCATCTGGAACAGATGATCAAAACCCTGGACCAGATCGACTGGTTCAGCGCCCAGAAAGACGGCCTGGGCGACCTGTACGAAGGCCTTCTGGAAAAGAACGCCAACGAAACCAAATCCGGCGCCGGCCAGTACTTCACCCCCCGCGCCCTGATCAACACCATGGTGCGCTGCCTGAAACCGCAACCGGGTGAGCGCATCCAGGATCCGGCCGCAGGCACCGCAGGCTTTCTGATTGCCGCCCACGAATACATCAAAGGCCAGACCGACGACCTGTACGACCTGACCACCGAACAGAAAGCCTTTCAGACCACCAAGGCCTACGTGGGCATCGAACTGGTGCCCGGCACCCGCCGCCTGGCCCTGATGAACTGCCTGCTGCACGGTATGGAAGGGGATGCAGAGGGCGTGGTGCACCTGGGCAACGCCCTGGGCCAGACCGGCGCCGGGCTGGAGAAGGCGGACGTGATCCTCGCCAACCCGCCCTTCGGCACCAGCAAAGGCGGCGATGCCAGCATCACCCGTGACGACCTGACCTACAAAACCAGCAACAAACAGCTGGCCTTTTTGCAGCACATCTACCGCAACCTCAAACCCGGTGGCCGCGCCGCCGTGGTGCTGCCGGACAACGTGCTGTTCGAAGCCGGCGTAGGCACCGACGTGCGCCGGGACCTGATGAACAAGTGCAACCTGCACACCGTCCTGCGCCTGCCCACCGGCATCTTCTACGCCCAGGGCGTGAAAACCAACGTGCTGTTTTTTACCAAAGGCAGCGCGTCGGACAAACACCAGGAAGAGAACTGCACCGAAAACGTCTGGGTCTACGACCTGCGTACCAACATGCCCAGCTTCGGCAAACGCACCCCCTTTGGCGACCCACACCTGAAGCCGTTTGAAGCTGTTTATGGCGAAAGCCCCAACGGCGACAGCGAGCGCAAAGAGGGCGAATACAGCTTCCATTCCGAAGACATCGAACTGCCCGAACACAGCGACGAAAACGAAGGCATCGACCCGCGCCTGGCCCACAGCCGCTGGCGCAGCTTCAGCCGCCAGTGGATTGCCGAGCACAAGGGCGACTCGCTGGATATTTCCTGGCTGAAGGATAGTGACAGTGTGGATGCCGCCAATCTGCCGGAGCCGAGTGTGTTGGCGGGTGAGGCGATGGGAGAGTTGGTGCAGGCGCTGGGCGAGCTGGATGCGTTGATGCGGGAATTGGGGGCGGAGGAGGAGGCTGATGGGGCTCGGATGCTTTTGCGGGAAGTGATGGGTGAGATTTCATGACTGAAAGCTCCATGCCATCTGAATGGCACAAAACGACATTAGGTGCCGTCGCACAGTGGGGCTCAGGCGGCACGCCTTCGCGGAAAAACCCCGAGTACTATGGTGGGAATGTGCCATGGGTAAAAACCGGTGATCTCGGTCCAAAAGTCTTGTCGGCCGCAAGTGAATACATCACCGAGCTCGGCGTACAGAAATCCAGCGCGAAATACTTTCCAAAAGGCTCCGTTGCGATAGCCATGTATGGTGCAACGATCGGCAAAACATCCATTCTGGGTTTCGATGCAACTACAAATCAGGCATGTGCAGTTGGCCAACCAGTCGATGGAATTACCGATACGACGTTTCTTTATTACCTACTAAGAAACGAAAAAGATGCCTTCATTGCGAAGGGCAAAGGGGGAGCACAGCCAAATATTTCTCAAGCTCTCATCAAAGAGCATGGGATTGCGCTCCCACCCCTTGCCGAACAAAAAGTCATCGCCGACAAACTCGACACCCTGCTGGCCCAGGTGGAAAACACCAAAGCCCGCCTCGAACGCATCCCGCAAATCCTCAAACGCTTCCGCCAGTCCGTGTTGGCTGCCGCGGTGAGTGGGCGGTTGACGGAGAAGTGGCGGGATCTGAGTAGCGTAAGCATTACTGATTGGGTCGCTCTCTCTGTTGGTGATGTTGCAACCGTTGCAACAGGAAAAACACCTAGGAGTCTGCGCGGCAGGAGACACCTTCTGGCATAATGCGTAAAAATTCTTCAGCACCGGAGAATCTGATGGGAACCACTTTCCGCCCGTATTCGCCTGGCCAGGAACTGCTTCTTCCCCCGAGCCTGAACGAGTGGCT